>JADLBY010000001.1 GCA_020847445.1 Sphingomonadaceae bacterium
GCGGGTTGGTGGCAAAGGCCTCATCGGCAAATGTCAGCAATGGTCCGTCGGAGACATGGTCCGAATAGGCGCGGATATGGCATTGCTCGCGCGACAGGCCCTCGGCCGCCATCCATGCCTTGACCCGTTCAAGCTTGGCGGTGTCATAGCAATTATGCCCGTCGATCCGCGCGAGCACATGGCCGCTGTCGTCGGTCGCCAACTCGGTTGCGATCACATGGTCGAACCCCAGCCTCGCCGCGATCGCTTCGACATACAGCCGGTAGGATGCGGTCGCCATCACATGACGATAGCCTTCGTCCTTCTCCGCATCGATCCGCCATTTTGCTTCCTGATAGACATTGCGGCCCAGCACCAGATCGGCATGCCGTTCGAGATGGCGGGCAAACTGGACGCGGGGCACCTTGCGACCGATCAGCAGGCTCTGGGAAAATTGCTTGAGCTGGCTGCGGCTCCATAATCCGACCGCGTACAGCAGCAGCCCAATTGGCAAAGCCGGCACCAGCAGCAATCGCCAGGGTGCCTTGTTCCAGGCCATATGCATCAAAAACCCGTTATAGGTCGCCCGCCGCGTGACGGTTTTGTCCATATCGTAGATCGCTATGCGGACCTTGGCTTCGCTGTACATCGCGCGCAGCATAAGGCGCGTTCAAATTTTGCAAAGCCTTGACGCTTGTTATGCAGGCAAGAATACGCCAATCATTGCCACATGGCGCAGCCAGCTGACTTCACCGAAGAGCAATTGCCCGAGGGAGGGACCGCGCTGCATTTCAGCGGAACGCTGTCCATCGCGCATATCGGCGATCTGGACCAGCGCTTGCGTGCGGTTGCCAGCACCGTTTCACAGATCGATATTTCGCAGATCGATCATATCGATACCGTCGGCGCCTGGCTCGTTTACCGGATGGCGCGGGATCAGGGCGCACCGATATTGGGCGCCGATTCAGATGCGCAGCGATTGATCGCCGCAGTCAGCGGCTCCGACGATGTCGAAGTCACAGACGCCAAACCCTCCGCCGCGCTGCACGTGCTGCACGAAGTTGGCGAGGCGGTGGTGGATACAGCGCGCACCTTTGTCGAGTTTGTCGGCTTTATCGGCCAATGCGTCAAAGGCGCATTCAACCTTCTGCTCCATCCCCGCCGGTGGCGTTTCCACTCAATCGTCCAGCATTTCGACATGGTCGGCGTCCGCGCCCTTGGCATCATCGGCCTGATGAGCTTCCTGATCGGGATCGTCATCGCGCAACAGGGCGCGGTGCAGCTCCGGCAATTTGGCGCAGAAGTGTGGACGGTCAACCTGATTGGACGCCTGACCATGCGCGAACTGGGTGTGCTGATGACCGCGATCATGGTCGCGGGACGCTCCGGCTCGGCCTTTGCGGCGCAGATCGGGACGATGAAAATCACCGAGGAAGTTGACGCGATGCGCACCATCGGAGTGGTGCCGGTCGAGGCACTGGTATTGCCCCGCGTCATCGCCACGGTGATCATGATGCCGTTGCTGGGGTTATATGCCTCGCTGGTTGCCATTTTTGGCGGCGGGCTGTTCTGCTGGATGACGCTCGATATGCCACCCGACACTTTCATCCAGCGAATCCGCGAAGTCACGCCTTTGACCGATTTCTATGTCGGCATGGTCAAGGCGCCGGTCTTCGGTGCCATCATCGCGCTGGCCGGTTGTTTTCAGGGGATGCGCGTGCATGGCAATTCGGAAGAGGTCGGATTGAAAACCACCGCAGCCGTGGTGCAGGCCATTTTCCTGGTCATCGTGCTCGACGCGTTTTTCGCAGTCTTCTTTACCGAGATCGGGTGGAATTGATGGAAGCCCCTGCCCCGGTCATTTCGGTTCGCGGCCTGCGAAATGTCTTTGGCACGCAGGTGATTCACGACAATCTTGATCTTGATGTGCGACCGGGGGAGATTCTTGGCGTGGTTGGCGGATCAGGCACCGGAAAATCGGTTCTGATGCGATCGATTATCGGGCTGCAGGAGCCGGAGGCCGGCGAGATCGAGGTTTTCGGAACATCGATGCGCGGCAAGGAAGAGGACGAAGCGTTCGAAGTTCGCCGTCGCTGGGGCGTGATGTTTCAGGGCGGTGCGCTGTTTTCAACGCTGACCGTCGCCGAAAATGTGCAGGTGCCGCTACGCGAATTTTACCCGCAATTGGACGCGGATCTGCTGGATGAAATCGCACGATTCAAGATTCACCTGAGCGGCTTGCCGCCCGAGGCTGCACATAAATATCCGTCCGAGCTTTCAGGAGGCATGAAGAAGCGCGCCGGACTGGCCCGTTCGCTGGCGATGGATCCGGAGCTGCTGTTTCTGGATGAGCCCACCGCCGGACTGGATCCGATCGGTGCTTCCAGATTCGACGAGTTGACCAAGAATTTGCAGGAAACACTCGATCTGACGGTTTTCCTGATCACCCACGACCTTGATACGCTTTACGCGATTTGCGACCGGGTGGCGGTTCTTGCGGACAAGAGAGTGATCGCAATCGGCAAGATTGATGAGTTGCTGGCCACCGACCATCCCTGGATCCATGAATATTTCACAGGCCCGCGCGGGCGCGCAGCGCGCCTCGGGCACGAACGCAAAGCATAGGGCATGGCAATTGGCATGGACAATCAAGCGCTAGGGAGGCCATAAGGCGGGCGATGGAAACCAAATCCCATTATGTGCTTGTAGGCACAGTCACGCTGGCGCTGCTTGCGGTCGTCGCAGCCTTTACGATCTGGCTGTCCCGTTTTGGCGATGGCGCCAAGGCAGAATATGACATATTTTTCCAGCAGTCGGTAAACGGCATCGCCAAGGGTTCGGGCGTCACCTTTGCCGGGGTTCCGGTTGGTCAGGTGAAGGACATCAAATTGTGGCGCCCCGATCCTGACTTTGTCCGCGTGCGCATCGCGATCGATGCCGACACCGCAATCTTGCAGGGAACGACTGCGACCATCAGCGGCGTCGGCTTTACCGGCGTATCCGAAATTCAGCTGGACGGTGCGATAAAGGGCGCACCGCCCATCCGTTGCCCCGCCGACAATCCCCGTGCCGAATGTCCGGCCGGGCGTCCGGTAATTCCGACGAAACCCGGAGCACTCGGCGAAATTCTGAACAACGCACCGTTGCTCGTTGAGCGGCTGTCCACGCTGACCGAGCGCTTGAACATTGTTCTGTCGGACAAGAACCAGCAGTCGATCGAACAGATACTCAACAATGTGGAAAGCCTGTCCGGGTCGCTGGCGACACAGGCGCCTGATTTGCGGGCGGCGATACAGGAATCGCGGGCCACGCTGGCGAAGGCAGGAGCGGCAGCCGATCAGCTGACCGCGCTCTCTACCAGCGCCAACGCGTTGCTCGACAATGAAGGCAAGCCGATGCTGGTAGAACTGCGCAAGACCTTGCGCTCGGCCAACGGCAGTCTTTCGGCGCTGGAGACATCGCTCAAGAGTGCAAGTCCCGCGCTCGAAACGCTGAACTCGCAGACGCTGCCAGAGGTCAATCAGCTGGCACGGGACTTGAGGCGACTGTCATCGTCGCTCCAGTCGGTTACCGAGCGCCTTGATCAGCAGGGCGTCGGCGGGCTGGTGTCGGCCCCGAAACTCCCCGATTATGAACCGGGCAGGAGCAAGTGATGCGACTAGCTGTTACGTTCCACAACGTCAAGATTGCAGCTGCGGTGCTGGTGGCGAGTGGCATGCTGTCGGGCTGCGTCAGCCTGGGTGGCGAGGCACCGGTGTCGATGCTCACGCTTTCGGCAGACGCGAGCGTGACCGCAGGTGTCAGCAAGAGCGGACTGGCAAAGGATGCGCTGGTCGTGCTTACGCCCGAAGTTCCGCGCAAACTGGATACCAATCGTGTTCCGGTTCAGATCGATACGGGAAACCTGGCCTATCTGAAGGACAGTGTCTGGACCGACAAACCGGCAATATTGGTGCAGCAATTGTTGATGGAAACGCTGGCCGCGAAAAACGGCACGCTTATACTCAGCGAAATCGAGACGTCGGGGAAAGCGGACAATTATCTATCCGGACAACTGGTCGATTTCGGCATTGATGCGCGCAGCATGGAGGCAGTCGGGATTTTCGATGCCGTCCGTATCCGCAAAGGCAACCCGATCGAGAAACGGCGATTTGAGGCGCGCGAAAAGCTGGTCAAAATCGAACCGCGGCAGGCTGGAGAGGCACTGAACATGGTCGCCAACAAGCTGTCTGGCGACGTCGCGGCCTGGCTTGCCGCGAATTAGGCGACCAAATCAGCCAAGGTGCTGATCGATTTCAAAACCCTCTGGTTCAGGCCAATCCATATTCGTTACGCCAAGCATTTTGAACAGGCTGCCCATTCCCGCAGAGTCAACCAGGCGCTCTCGGGCAGCAGCAATTTCAGCGGCTCGTTCGGGCTGACCGGCAATCAGTGCCTCAGCGCGTGCTCCAATCCCTAGCGCCGTCAACCAGCCGCCCTGTTCGACCGGCCCGCTGACGCGCAAGTGGCGCATCCGGGCCAGATTGGCCAGTTCGACAAAATTCACATGAGCGGTCAGATCCTGCTCGCCCGGATTTTCGAACGGGTCTGCATATTGGTGGCCCTTGACGGCCTGCAAGGTGCTGCCGATCCCCGGCATCGTGTAGCCATAATCGGCAATCAGCATCGCTCCACCTTGCGACGCAACGCGGCCTGCCAGCTCATACATTATCGAACTGGCTGCCGGGCAGGTCTCATAAATCGTCGGGCTTGGCGCGTTGCGGAACTCGGTCGGGACCATTTCGTCCATTGCGTGCATTCCGGGCGTCGCCATGAATTTGGCGCCGCGGTCGCGCACCACGACGCGTTCCCGCCAGCCGGCATGGGTCGAGACAAGCTGGCGCACCGGCAACACATCGAAGAATTCATTGGCGATGACAAGCAACGGAACATCAAACGGCAATTCATCTACGCCCGCAACGAAGCGGGCACCCGGCACTGCCCTGCTCTGCTTCGCTTTCAGCAATTCGCTGGTTTCTACAAAGCAAACCGGCGGTGCGAAGCCAAATTGCTGCATGGCCCGCAGGGCATCCGCCGCAAGCGTCCCCCTTCCCGGCCCCAGTTCAACATAGTGGCAATTATTCGGGCGGCCTGCGCGGATCCACAGATCGGTCAGCCAAAGGCCTATCAGTTCGCCAAACATCTGGCTGATTTCCGGCGCGGTGATAAAATCGCCGTCAACGCCCAATGGATCGGCCTTGGCATAATAGGCTTGATTGGCCGCCTGCATGAAGTCAGCCACACTTATCGGTCCGGAGGCCTCTATCTGCTGGGCCAGCAAAGTTCCGAGACTGACTCCGTCAAGCGACACTGCCGACACCAGCAACGGGCTCGACACGTTGACGACGGCGCTTGGCGGTGAGGACCAGGTACAGGCCGAGGAATATCATCGGAATGGTCAGCCATTGGCCCATGCTCAACCCTGTTTGCTCAACGACATGCTGCAGATGGGCATCTGGCTCGCGCACAAACTCGATGCAAAAACGGGCGGCGCCGTAAACCAGCGCCGCGGTGCCGAAAAGGAAACCCGGCTTGTATCGCGCATCCGTCTTGAAAAAGAGAGGCCACAGGATCGCGGCCATCAGCAGACCTTCTGCACCCGCTTCATACAATTGGCTGGGATGCCGTGGCAAATCGCCGCCATTGGGGAATATGATCGCCCATTTCACGTCGGTTACCCTGCCCCACAATTCGCTGTTGGCAAAATTCGCGAGGCGGACGAGGAAGAGGCCGAACGGAATGCAGCAAGCGATATAGTCACACATGCGCAGAAATGACAGGCCGTGCTTTCTGGCCATCAGCCAGATCGCAAAAATGGTTCCCAATGCGCCGCCATGCAGCGACATGCCGCCCTCCCAGAGCTTGAATATCTCTAGCGGCGTCGCGAGCATTCCCGGCTGATAAAAAAGCACATAGCCTATGCGCCCCCCCAGAATGATCCCCAATGTGGCATAAAGGATCATGTCGTCGGCATGCTCGCGCGACATCGGGGAGCCGGGTTTGCGGATCAACTTCGTCAGCAGCCAATATCCCAGCAAGATGCCGAACAGATAGCCCAGCGAGTACCAACGCACCTCGAACAGTCCGAGTTCGAGCGCCACGGGTCCGATTCCGAGATCGGTGAATTTCAGATAGTCGCCCGCAGTTGCGGCAGCGGTGGCAATGAGCAAGTCGCATCCCCTCTTGGATTTGCGGCCCTATATAGCCAAAAGGGAAGCATAAAAAAGAACAAAGGAGAGATTCGCAATGCCGACAGCCCTGGACCAGGCAATCGACAGCACCGTTGCCCGCTTGATGGCGAATGACGGCCCACTATCCGTGACCCATATCGAAAAATATGGCGTCCAGATTCCGATGATCACCAAGGCGCCTGCCAATCTGCGCGACTTCTTTGACATGTTCTGTGCAGTCAATGCGGACAAGGAGTTTCTCGTTGATGGCGATTTGCGGCTCAGCTTTGCGCAATGCCACGCCGCCGCTCGCGAGCTGGCGGGCGGTCTGGTCGCCGGGCACGGACTGAAATCCGGCGAGCGCGTGGGTCTTGCCGCGCGCAATTCGGCGAACTGGATCATCGCCTATATGGCCATATTGATGGCAGGAGGCACGGCGACGCTGCTCAACGGCTGGTGGCAGGGGGGCGAATTGGCCGAAGGCATCCGCATGGTCGATTGCCGCTTCGTGCTGGCCGACGCGCAGCGCGCCGCACGGCTGCAGGGGGAGGATCTTGGTTCGGCAGACCTGCTGTTGATGGAACATGATTGCCCGCCGGTCACGGGTTTGAAGTCCCTGCTGGCAAAAGGCGGCGGGGCAGATACCGAACTGCCGCCTATCAGCCCGCTCGATCCGGCAACCATCCTCTATACTTCGGGATCAACCGGCCAATCGAAGGGCGCCTGGTCCGACCATCGTGGTGTCGTTCAAGGCGCGATGAGCTATGTTGGCCAGACTTTGGTGTTCTTCGAAATATTGGCGTCGACCGGGGAAGCGCCGACGCTTCAGCCCGCGACTTTGCTTAATGTGCCCCTATTCCATGTGACTGCTGCGGTGCCGGTATTGTTGCAGAGCTTCGTCATCGGCCGGAAGCTCGTCATGATGCCCAAATGGGATGCTGAACATGCGATGCAGTTGATCGAAAAGGAGAAAGTCACCTATTTTGTCGGCGTTCCGTTGATGAGTATCGAGATCGCAACGCACCCGAACCGGCTGAAATATGATCTGACGTCCTGCACTGCATTTGCCGCCGGCGGTGCCCCCCGCCCGGTTGAGCATGTGAAGCGGATCAAGCAGGAAATGGAATGGGGCTTCCCCCTGCTTGGATATGGATTGACTGAAACCAACGGCGTGGGCTGTGGCAACTTTACCGAAAACTATCTTGCCAAGCCGTCCAGTACCGGCCCCGCGACAAAACCACTCGTTGACCTGGCAATTTTGGATGATGACGGAAACGCGATGCCGCAAGGCGACAGGGGCGAGGTCTGTATCCGGTCGATTGCCAATTTCAATGGCTATTGGAACAATGACGAAGCCACCGCAGCCGCGTTCACATCGGACGGATATTTCCGGACGGGCGATATCGGCTATCTGGACGAGGATGGCTATCTCTTCATTGTCGACCGAAAAAAGGACATCATCATTCGCGGCGGCGAAAATATCAGTTGTCCCGAAGTCGAGGCCGCAGCCTATGAGCATGACGCGATCGCAGAACTGTCGGTCTTTGGCATCGCTGATGATCGATATGGCGAAGTGCCGGGTATCGTCTACTTCACCAAGGACGGCGAAGAACTGTCACCGGACGAGTTGAAGGCATTTCTGCAAGCCAAGCTCGCTCCGTTCAAAGTGCCGGTGCATTTCTGGCGCGTTCACGATCCGCTTCCGCGGCTCGGAACACAGAAAATTGACCGGGTGACGCTGCGTCGGCAGTATAACGAGAAGGTGCAGGCGTTCGAACAATAGACCTTCCGCAGCCGCAATGCTTCTTCTAAGCGCAGTAGCATGAGTGGCACGACACGCAGCAAAGGTCGTCAACGCGACATAATCGATCGGGCAAAGGTCGCAGAGCTGGTCGCGTCTATTGCCGCGACGACGGCGACGCATGGGCAGCGCGCCGAAGTTCTCGCGGTATTGCAGACGGCGTTGCGGGATGGCAGGGCCGAAATCGCGCGGCGACTGATCGCCCATCCCTCGCTCGGCCGAAGCTGCGCCAATGACCAGGCCTTTCTGATCGATCAGATCATCCGGA
>JADLBY010000002.1 GCA_020847445.1 Sphingomonadaceae bacterium
CGCGCTTCGGGCCAGCATTTCGTCAACCACCGCTGGCTGGGCGGCATGCTCACCAACTGGAAGACGGTTTCGAACTCGATCAAGAAGCTGAAGACGCTCGAAGAGCAACTGTCGGGCGATACCTCGGGCTTCACCAAGAAGGAAATCCTTCAGATGACCCGCGAGCGCGACAAGCTTGAACTGTCGCTTGGCGGTATCCGCGACATGGGCGGCATCCCCGACGTGATGTTCGTGATCGACGCCAACAAGGAAGAACTGGCGATCAAGGAAGCCAACGTCCTTGGCATTCCCGTGATCGCGATCCTCGATTCGAACGTTTCGCCCGATGGCATCGCATTCCCGGTTCCGGCGAACGACGATGCTGCCCGCGCCATCCGCCTTTACTGCGAATCGATCGCTGCTGCTGCCAGCAAGGGCAATAGCGGCGCGGCCGCCGCCCGTGGCGAAGACTTCGGCGCGATGGTCGAGCCGCCGGTCGAAGAAGCAGTTGTCGAAGCTGTTGCCGAAGCCAGCGAAGAAGCTGCACCGGAAGCGTAACAAAAATAGTGTCATTCCCGCGGAAGCGGGAATCCACGGCCCGACATGCCGGTTCAAACCGATGGCGCAGGCCGTGGATCCCCGACCCGGTCGGGGATGACATGTTTCTGGATCATATGATCCGGCCAAAACCAGATTCGAAAGGACACGATAATGTCTGCAGTCACAGCAGCCGCCGTCAAGGAACTGCGCGAACGTTCGGGCGCCGGCATGATGGATGCCAAGAAGGCACTCGAAGAAACCAATGGCGATATGGAAGCCGCAGTCGATCTGCTGCGCGCCAAGGGCCTTGCCACTGCCGCCAAGAAATCGAGCCGCACCGCGGCCGAAGGGCTGGTCGGCGTCGCCGTTGATGGCACCAAGGGTACGGCCGTTGAAGTCAACAGCCAGACCGACTTCGTCGCCAAGAACGAACAGTTCCAGGATTTCGTCCGCAAGGTGACCGGCGTTGCTTTGGGTCTCGGTGCCAATGATGCCGAAACCATTCTTGCCGCCGCCTATCCCGATGGCGGTTCGGTGCAGGAAGTGCTGACCAACAACATAGCGACCATCGGTGAAAACCAGGTGATCCGCCGCGCGAAAAGCGTGTCGGTATCGCAGGGCCGCGTCGTTTCCTATGTCCATAATGCGGCCGCCACCGGCATGGGCGGTATCGGCGTTCTGGTTGCGCTCGAAAGCACGGCCGATGCCGATGCGCTCGATGGCCTCGGCAAGCAGCTTGCGATGCACATCGCCGCCGCATTCCCGCTGGCGCTCGATGAATCGGGCCTCGACAAGGACACGCTCGAACGCGAAGCTGCGATCGCACGCGAAAAGGCCGCCGAAAGCGGCAAGCCCGCCGAAATCGTCGAAAAGATGGTCGAAGGCGCGGTGAAGAAGTTCGCCAAGGAAAACGCGCTTCTTTCGCAGCTGTTCGTGATCGACAACAAGACGCCGATTGCCGACGTCGTTGCCCAGGCCGCCAAGGCTGCCGGAAGCGAGATCAAGCTGGTCGATTATGTGCGCTATCAGCTGGGCGAAGGCATCGAAAAGGAAGTGTCGGATTTCGCAGCCGAAGTGGCTGCCGCAGTCGGCGCGTAAAAATCGGGCTGCCTCCCGCGCTGCGGGGGGATAAGGCCTTGGCGATATGGCGCTCCGCTCTTATAGCAGGGCGCCATTATTGCATCTGCAGTTCGGGAAAGAGGATTTTATGGCCAGTGGCCGCTATCGCCGTGTGCTTTTGAAACTGTCCGGCGAGGTGCTGATGGGCGACCAGCCTTTCGGCATCGATCCCGATACCGTCGCGCGCGTGGCCGCCGAGGTGAAGGCGGCCAAGGATACCGGGCTGGAACTGTGCCTCGTCATCGGCGGCGGCAATATCTTTCGCGGGATGGCTGGCGCTGCCAAGGGCATGGACCGGGCGCAGGCCGACTATATGGGCATGCTGGCGACCGTGATGAACGCGCTCGCGATGCAGAATGCGCTCGAACAACTCGGCGTGCAGACCCGCGTGCAGTCGGCCATCGAGATGGACAAGGTGTGTGAACCCGTCATCCGCCGCCGTGCCGAACGGCATCTGGAAAAGGGCCGGATCGTGATCTTTGCCGCAGGCGTGGGCGCACCCTATTTCACCACCGACAGCGGTGCCGCCTTGCGCGCGGCCGAAATGAAATGTGACGCCCTTTTGAAAGGAACCTCGGTTGACGGCGTATATGACGCCGACCCGAAGAAGGTTACCACAGCAAAGCGTTATCAAACATTGAGTTATGACCGTGTTCTTTCAGATAATCTGAAGGTCATGGATGCCAGTGCGGTGGCGCTGTGCCGTGATAACTCCATCCCGATCGTGGTCTTTTCGATCCGCGAACAGGGCAATATCCTGAAGGTGCTCGATGGAAGCGGCACCTTCACCGTCGTTCAGCAGGAAGGGAATTGAACCATGCCGCAATATGACAAGGCCGATGTCGAACGCCGCATGAAAGGCGCGGTGGAATCGCTGAAGGGCGATCTGTCCGGCCTGCGCACCGGCCGCGCCAATGTGACCTTGCTCGATCCGATCGTCGTCGAAGTCTATGGCGCGAACATGCCGCTCAACCAGGTTGCGACCGTCAGCGCGCCCGAACCGCGGATGCTTTCGGTGCAGGTGTGGGATCGTTCGAATGTCACACCCGTAGAAAAGGCGATCCGTTCGGCGGGTCTGGGTCTCAACCCGATCACCGATGGCCAGATGCTGCGTTTGCCGATCCCCGACCTGACCGAGGAACGGCGCAAGGAACTGGCAAAGCTTGCCGGGCAATATGCAGAAAAGGCAAAGATTGCGGCGCGCAACGTCCGTCGCGACGCCAATGACGCGCTGAAGGCCGACGAGAACAAGAAGGAAATCAGCGAGGATGACCGCAAGCGCCTTGAAACCGAGGTGCAGAAGATGACCGACGAGACGATCAAGGCCATCGACGAAGCGGCGGCGCACAAGGAAAAGGAAATCATGGGCCAGTGAGCTCGTCCCCAGCCTCCACCCCTCTTTTCGTCATTCCCGCGAAGGCGGGAATCCATCACCCGAGGCTGAAATTTGGACCATCGGTGTTGGACCCCTGCCTTCGCGGGGGTGACGAACCTGGGGTGTATGGGTGATGCTGGGTTTTGCCAAAAAGGCTGAAAAAGCGGGGGGTGGTCAAACTACCAACCCCCGCCATGTCGCCATCATCATGGACGGCAATGGCCGCTGGGCGAAGAAGCGCCATCTGCCGCGCGCGCTGGGCCACAAAAAGGGTGTCGAGGTGGTGCGCGAGATTGTGCGTCATGCGGCGACCACCGGGCTGGAGGCGCTGTCGCTTTATGCCTTTTCGAGTGAGAACTGGAAGCGGCCCGAAGATGAAGTCAACGATCTGATGGGGTTGCTGCGCGGCTTTATCAAATCGGATATCGACGAATTCGCCGCCAACGATGTGCGGCTGAAGATCATCGGAAATTACCGGGCATTGGCGCCCGATATTGTCGACATGATCGACGACGCGCTTGCCCGCACCGCGCACAACAGGCGCACCACGCTGGCGGTTGCGCTGAACTATGGCGCGCAGGACGAACTGGTGCGTGCGGCGCAGGCGGCGGCAGGCGAGGGGGCGATTTCCGCAGAGGCCATCGAACGCCATCTCGATACCGCCGACATGCCGCCGCTCGACCTGCTCATCCGCACATCGGGGGAACAGCGGCTCTCCAACTTCATGCTCTGGCAGGCGGCCTATGCCGAATTGTGGTTCACCGACACGCTATGGCCCGATTTTACCCCGGCAGAGTTTGATTCCGCCCTCGCCGAATTTGGTACGCGCGAAAGGCGCTATGGCGGGCGATGAGTAGCGAAGCTGCGCCCATCAAGCCCCGATCCGATCTGGGTATCAGGACGCTTTCGGGTGCTGTGATGATGGCGGCTGCGGGGCTGGCCATATGGGCCGGTAGCTGGCTGTTTCTTGCTTTTGTGATTTTGGTCGGCGCAGGCGTGATCTGGGAATGGTGGCGGCTGGCAAGCAAGATTGCCCGTACGCCCATTGGTGCGGCGCTGTGGCTGGCGGCAGGCGTTGCCTATGTCAGCATAGCGATGGCGGTCCTTGTTGCACTGCGCGAACAGAGCGCGACTATGGCATTGCTGCCGATCGTGCTGGTTATCGCCGTAGACGTCAGTGCTTATTTCGCCGGACGGGCAATCGGTGGGCCGAAAATCGCGCCGCGCATCAGTCCGAACAAGACTTGGGCTGGTCTGCTCGGCGGATGCATCGGTTCCGTGATGGCGCTGACGGCTTTTGCCTACTTTTTTGGCAGCTTTTGGCAGGGCCCTGTGCAAGCGACGTGGATCGTCGGGCCAATTGTCGCCTTCATCGCGCAGGCCGGTGATTTTTTCGAAAGCTGGATGAAACGGCGGGCGGGCGTCAAAGACTCGGGCAGTCTGATACCGGGGCATGGCGGTGTTTTTGACCGCACCGACGGTTTGATTGCGGTGCTGTTCGTGTCTGGACTTGTCTTTTTTGCACATCGGATGGTCGCAGGATGACCCGCACCCTCTCCATCTTCGGCGCAACCGGTTCGGTGGGTCTTTCGACGCTCGATCTCGTCCGCCAGCATCGCGACAAATATCGCGTCGTCGCGCTCACCGCCAATGGCAATGCGGCCGAGTTGGCAAAGCTTGCGCGCGAGTTCGAACCTGAAATCGCGGTGGTCGCCGACGAAGCGGCTTATCCGGCGCTGAAGGCTGCATTGGCGGGCTCCAATATCCGCGCGGCGGCGGGTGCCGATGCTCTCATCGAAGCCGCAAAACTGGGTGCCGACTGGACGATGGCCGCCATCGTCGGCTGTGCGGGGCTGCCTTCCACGCTGGCCGCGATTGAGGGCGGGAAGACCGTTGCCCTTGCCAATAAGGAAGCGCTGGTTTCGGCCGGCGAGTTGATGATGGCAGCAGTGGAGCGGTCTGGGGCGACGCTCTTGCCGGTCGACAGCGAGCATAATGCGATCTTCCAGTGCCTGGCGGGCGGGCGCATCGAACAGGTGCGCAAGATTACCCTGACCGCCAGTGGCGGCCCGTTCCGCAACCACAGTCTCGATCAGATGCGCGCGGTGACGCCTGCGCAGGCCGTCGCCCACCCCAATTGGGATATGGGCGCAAAGATCAGCGTCGACAGCGCAACGATGATGAACAAGGGCCTCGAACTGATCGAGGCGCACCATCTGTTCCCCGTCGGGCTCGACAGGCTCGATATCGTCGTTCACCCGCAATCGGTGATCCATTCGATGGTCGAATATGTCGACCGCTCGACGCTTGCGCAACTGGGCTCCCCCGACATGCGCATTCCGATCGCCAGCGCCCTGGCCTGGCCCGAAAGGCTGGAGACGAACAGCGCGCCGCTCGATCTGGCGCGCATTTCGAAACTCGAATTTGAAGCGCCGGACGTAACACGTTTTCCTGCGTTGCGGCTGGCGCGTGCGGCTGCGGAGCAGGGCGGGGCAACCCCCGCCATCCTGAATGCCGCCAATGAAGTTGCCGTTGCCGCCTTTCTTGCCGGCCAGATCGGTTTTCTCGACATTGCGACTGTCGTGGAGAACACATTATCGGGTTACGCCCCCAACGCGCCCCATTCGCTCGATCATCTGTTCAGCATTGATGCAGCCACGCGCGAATATGCGAAGGGTCTGATGGAAAAATTGCCGCATGCAGCTTGAATCCCCCAATATCCTGGTAACGGTCTTTGCCTTCCTGCTTCTGCTCGGCACGCTGGTGATCGTGCACGAACTCGGCCATTATTGGGTCGGCCGCTGGTTCGGCGTGAAGGCGGAAAAATTCTCTATCGGTTTCGGCCCGCAAATCTGGGGCAGGGTGGACAAGCGCGGCACGCTTTGGCGTGTCGGTGCCTTGCCGCTGGGCGGCTATGTGCAATTTGCAGGCGACATGAACCCCGCCAGCCAGCCCGACGAGAACTGGGAAAAGCTGCCCAAATCCGAACGCGATCACACATTCCAGTCGAAAACCCTGTGGCAGCGCGCGCTGATCGTCTTTGCCGGACCGGCGGTCAACTTCCTTCTGGCGATTGCGATACTCAGCGGCTTCCTGCTGCACTATGGACAGGCGGTAAATCCGCCGGTCGTGCAAAGCGTAGCCGAAGGCACGGCGGCGGAAAAAATGGGGCTTCAGCCCGGCGATCGCATCCTTGCGGTCAACGGCACCAGCGTGGACAGTTTCGCCAAGCTGGCGACCGAAATCGCGGTGCATCCCAATGAGCGCATCCCGATCCGTTACGAACGCAACGGCGCGCAGCACACCGAAATCGCCGCCATCGGCGTGCTTGAGGAAGTCGATCGTTTCGGCAACAAATATCGTCGCGGCATATTGGGGCTGCCGATCCCTCGTCCCGAAATCCGGGATGTAACGCTGCTAGAGGCGCCCTGGCTGGCGACGCTGGAGACGGCCAATATCGTCCGCCTTACGGTCAAGACGACCGGACAAATCATCTCGGGGCGCAGGCCGATTTCCGAGTTGGGCGGGCCGTTGAAAATCGCGAAGGTTTCAGGCGAGCAATTCGTTCTGGGAATGGCCGCCTTTCTGTGGCTCACCGCGATGATCTCGATTAACTTGGGGTTCATCAATCTGTTGCCAATTCCGATGCTCGATGGCGGACATCTTCTTCTTTACGGCATTGAAGCGGTGCGCCGTCGCCCGGCCACACCGGCTGTCCAGGAATGGGCATTCCGGGCCGGTTTCGCCGTTTTGGTCAGCTTCATGCTGATGGTTACATTCAATGACCTCGCCTCATTCGGGCTTTTCGGCAAATGAGGCGTGGATAGTATCCACTGATTGCTTGATTGAAACCTGCGCTTGGGGCAAGGGCGCAACATTATTTTCCGATTAGCGGGGCCAGAGGAAGGTCGAGAATTTATGAGCAGAACTTCGGTTTCCGGCAAATGGATGGGTGCATCGATACTGGCGGTCATAGTATCTCTTCCGGCCACCCCTGCACTGGCCCAGTCCGAAGGTGGAGCCAGCGCGCCCGCGTCGGCCCCGGCGCAGGAAAATACGATCCGTTCGGTCAGCGTTGTCGGAACGCAGAGGCTCGAGGCCGATACCGTGCGGTCCTATATCCGTCTGCGACAGGGGCAGGTCTGGACCCAGGCCGCCGGTGACCAGGCGCTGAAAGACCTGTATGCAACCGAATTGTTCGCGGATGTCAGCATCCGCAATACCGGCGGCGATGTCACCATCGAGGTGCGCGAAAACCCGGTGATCAACCGCATCATTCTTGAAGGCAACAAACGCATCAAGAACGACAAGATCGAACCCGAAATCAAGCTGGCGCCGAGGCAAATCTATTCGCGCTCCAAGGTGCGTGCCGACGTTGCGCGCATCATCGAGCTTTACAAGCGGCAGGGGCGCTTCGCGGCGCAGGTCGAGCCGAAACTTGTCCAGCTCGACCAGAACCGCGTCGACATCGTTTTTGAAATCACTGAAGGGCCAAAGTCCAAGGTTCGCCAGATCAACATCATCGGCAACGAGAAGTTTTCGGACAACGAACTGCGCGGCGAAATGGTGACCAAGCAGGCGCGCCTGACAAGCATTTTCAGCTCGGGCACCAGCTATGACCCCGATCGGCTTGCGTTCGACCAGCAGAAGCTGCGGCAATTCTATCTGACAGAGGGCTATGCCGATTTTCGCGTGGTTTCGGCTGTGGCCGAACTGACGCCGGACAAGAAAGACTTCATCATCACCTATGTGGTCGAGGAAGGCGAGCGTTACAAATTTGGCGACGTCAAGGTCGACAGCAAGATTCGCGATTTCAAGTCCGAAGCGCTGACGGCAAATCTGCGGATCAAGAAGGGTGATTGGTACAACGCAAAGCAGGTCGAAGATACCGTTGAGGGTCTGACCGAAAGCGCAGGGCTGTTCGGTTACGCCTTCGCCGATGTCAGCCCGCAATTCATCCGCGACAAGGATGCTCTGACCATGAGCATCACCTTTGACATTGCAGAGGCCGAGCGCGTGTTTGTCGAGCGTATCGACATCAACGGCAACACCATCACCCAGGACAAGGTCATCCGCCGGGAGTTCCGCCTGAACGAAGGCGATGCGTTCAACAGCATTCAGGTGAAGCGCACCGCCGACCGTATCAAATCGCTTGGATATTTCCAGGAAGATCTGGAGGTCGAGCAAGAGCAGGGCAGCACGCCTGACCGTATCGTATTGACGACCAATGTCGAGGAAAAGGCAACCGGCGAGCTGTCGCTTTCAGCCGGTTTCTCCTCGATCGAAAATTTCATCTTCCAGGGCTCGATCACCCAGCGGAATTTTCGCGGCAAGGGTCAGGAACTGCGGACGAATATCAGCTATTCGAGCTATTCCAAATCGGCGGAAATCGGTTTCACCGAGCCTTATCTGTTCGACCGCTCGATTGCCCTGTCCGGCGACATTTTCCGCCGCGACCTGTCGAGCTTCAACTTCTTCAACAATGATCGCAACACGACCTACAAGCAGGCAACAACCGGCTTCCAGATTCGTACCGGCGTGCCGATCAACGAATTCCTCTATTTCCAGGCGCGCTATGGGTTGAGCTACGACGATATCTCGCTGGATCGTTCGCTGTTCTTCAGCGATCCTGACGGCACCGGGCCGCTGCCATCGTCGTGCGACCCGGTACTGGCCGGGCGCTTCCTGTGCGACGCGATCGGCAAGCGCCTGACCTCCACATTGGGCTATACGCTGCTTTACGATACCCGCGACAGCCGCTTGCGCCCGACCCGCGGCCATAGCATCAGCCTCAGTCAGGACTTTGCCGGACTTGGCGGTGAGGTGAAATATATCCGCACCCGCGCCAACGCCAACAAATATTGGAACCTGTCGAACAGCGGCTTCATCTTCTCGATTTCGGCGGAAGGCGGTTATATCCATCCGCTGGAAAATCGTGGATCGTCGGCCGCCGGTATCGACGATGTCCGGCTGACAGACCGCTTCTATCTTGGCGAGCCGCAGATTCGCGGGTTCGACATCCGCGGCGTGGGGCCGCGCGTGCAGCGCATTTTCTTCGATGGCGAAATCCAGAACGGGGTTGCCGTCAACGTGCCGCGCCTCGACAAGAAACAAATCCAGGACGATGCGATTGGCGGACGGGTCTATTATCTGGGCCGTGCCGAACTCGAAATCCCGCTCGGCAGCGGCGCCAAGGAACTGGGGCTCCGCCCGTCGGTGTTTGTCGACGCTGGTGCCGTGTTCAACGTCGTGACGCCGCTGCTGCAAAGCGTTCAGGCAAAGTCCGTGGCGACCACGACCACACCCAGCCTGCCGCTCTATTACAATGTCAATACAACCGGCACGACGCCGGTTCTGGAACAGACAACGGTAGCGACAAATCCCGATGGTTCGGCGCGCGTGCCGGTCATGCAGTTCGAAGAGCGCTTCTTTGGCGACAGCTGGAAGCCGCGCGTATCGGTCGGCGTAGGCGTCAACTGGAACTCACCTTTCGGCCCGTTCAGGATCGATATAGCCAGGGCTCTGCTAAAAGAGCCGGGTGACGACACCAAACTCTTTACCTTCAATGTAGGAACGCAATTCTAATGACCAATGTAACCAAGTCCATTTCGGCCGCGCTCATCGCCGGAGCAGCGCTTGTCGGTTCCGCGGCATCGGCACAGGTCGCAGGGGTGGCAACGCTCGACACGACCGACGCCATCATGCAGACCAAGGCCTTTGCCCAGGCCTATCAGCAAATCAGCACCACCTATGCCAGCAATTCGCAGATGATCCAGACGAAGCGCAAGGAAATCAACGATATCAATGCGCAACTGGATACCAACAAGGACAAGAATCTGACCCAGGAAGAGCTGGACGCCGCGATCAAGGCGAAAAACCCGCTGCTGACCCAGCTGGAGGCCAAGGAGAAGGAAATCGTCCAGTTGCAGCAGCCGGTTGTGACCGCGCAGGCCTTTGCCGTTGAAAGCATCGCGGATCGCTATGCTGCGGCGCAACAGCAGGTCGTGACGCAAAAGAAGATCAACATGATCCTGTCGCCGGACGCCTTCATCTGGGCACCCGATGCCGTCGATGTCACCAAGGCTGTAACCGCAGCGCTTGACCTTGCAGTTCCCGCCGTCGGTATCACGCCGCCCGCAAACTGGCAGCCCAAACAGTCGACCGGCGCCCTTTACGAGCAGATCCAGCAGCGGCTGGTGACCGCCGCCCGCGTGCAGGCGATCCGTAATGCGCAGGCACAGCAGGCCGCGCAACAGCCGGGCGCAGCGCCTGCCGCACCCGCCGTTCCGGCCCCGCAGCAGCCGCAACCCGAAAGCCGCTGATCCCGATGGGCGATTTCGCCAATTATGACGTCCGCCGCGTGATGGCGGTGCTTCCGCACCGCTATCCGATGCTGCTCGTCGATCGCGTTCAGGAACTGATCGTTGATGACCGGATTTCGGCGGTCAAGGCGGTGACGATCAACGAAGGCTTTTTCCAGGGGCATTTCCCGGGCCGCCCGATCATGCCCGGGGTGATGATCATCGAGGCGCTGGCGCAGGCCGCCGGCGTTCTCGCGATGGAAAGCCTGGGGCTCGCGGGTTCGGGCAAGCTGGTCTATTTCATGGCGATCGACAATGCCAAGTTCCGCGCGCCGGTCGAACCCGGATGCCTGCTGACGCTCAACGTCCGCTTCACGCAAAAGCGCCCGCGCGTTTGCAAATTTTCCGGACAGGCGCTGATCGGCGATCAGGTTGCGGCAGAGGCGGATTTCATGGCGATGATTGCTGATCCGCCAGCCTGACGATCCCCGCGACGCAAAACTTGCAATCCGTTGCGACCGCCGCTAAGGGCGGCGCTTCGCAAAATCCTGGCTCCGGTCGGAAACCGGGCCGCAAAGGAGAAATGACATGAAGACCGATATCCACCCCGATTATCACATGATCAAGGTGCAGATGACCGATGGCACCGTGTTCGAAACCCGCTCCACCTGGGGCAAGGAAGGCGACACGCTGCAGCTCGACATCGACCCGACGTCGCACCCGGCATGGACCGGCGGCAATCAGCGCCTGCTCGACGCGGGTGGCCGCGTTGCCCAGTTCAACAAGCGTTTCGGCGGGCTCACGCTCAAGAAATAAGCCTTTGGGCGATGGATTTGAAAGGTGCCGGGTTGACGCCCGGCATCCTTTGCACATAAGGACGCGCCTGCCTTTCTTCAGGCGCTGTGGCGATCGTAGCTCAGTTGGTTAGAGCGCTGGTTTGTGGTACCAGAGGTCGCGGGTTCGGATCCCGTCGATCGCCCCACTTTTCTCTGCACATTTAGGGCTGACAAAGGGTTTGCGTAATATTATTGCGCAAGGCTGAAATTTCACGCGACTCGTAAGGAAGCCGTCATGCCTGCGCTCTGGGACCTGCCCGATTTCGATGCCCATGAATCGGTGCATATGTTCGATGATCCGAAAACCGGCCTGCGCGCGGTGATCGCGATCCATTCGACCCATCTTGGCCCGGCGGCGGGCGGCACGCGTTTCTGGCACTATGCCGACCAGCAGGCGGCATTGACCGACGCGCTGCGGCTGTCGCGCGGGATGAGCTACAAAAATGCGATGGCCGGTCTGCCCGCAGGTGGCGGCAAGGCGGTGTTGCTGGCCGACGCTGCCAGAACCAAGACCCGCGACATGCTGGATGCATTCGCCCGGGCGGTCGACTCGCTTGGTGGGCGGTACATCACCGCGCAGGATGTCGGCATGTCGGAAGATGACATGGTCACGCTGTCGAAAACCACCGCGCACGTCGCGGGCCTTCCGGGGCAGGGCGGCGACCCGGGCCCCTATACCGCGCGCGGTGTCTATCTGGGGGTCAAGGCGGCCGCCAAGCGGGCATTGGGCAGCGACGATATGAAGGGCGTTCGCATCGCCATTCAGGGTGTCGGCAGCGTCGGCGGCGGATTGGCGCGCTATCTGGCCGCCGATGGTGCAAAACTGACGCTGGCCGACGTGAATGCCGATCGGGCGGCTGCGCTCGCCGCCGAGCTTGGGGCTGAAACCACCAGCAGCGATGCCATCATGGCGGTCGAGGCCGACATTTTCAGCCCCTGTGCGCTGGGCGCGGTCCTGACCGGGACGAGCGTCGCCGGGCTGAAGGTCAGGGCCGTCGCCGGCGGGGCCAATAACCAGCTCGCAACCGCAGCCCAGGGTCGCCAACTGGCGGACCGGGGTATTGTCTATGCGCCCGATTATGTGATCAATGCAGGTGGCATCATCAACGTGCTGCGCCATATCGACAATGCGGACGATGCCGCAATCAACGCGCGTATCGACACGATCCCCGGGCGTCTGCATCAGGTGTGGGACGACAGCGAAGCCAGCGGCGATACGCCCGCCGAGGTTGCCGACCGGATCGCGCAGGGGCTGATCGGCCGCTGAACCTGCAAGGCAGCGCGCCAGCCGGAGCAACGCTTTACCGCACGATACACACGCAACATCCTTCATCAGGGGCGGCGCGAAAGCCGTTCATGTGCCAGAAAGGTGGGCATGAACAGGCTTTTTGCGCATATAAATTGAAGGAGTATAAGATGCGTGTCGCTTCCAAATGGACGGGCGGTCTCGTCCTGCTTGCCATGCCGCTATCGGGTGCCATAGCCGGACAACAGTCAAACTATGGCGATCCCGTGATCGTTGTCGAAGGTGCCTTGCCCGATCCGAGCACGATGGTGAAAGGGCCTGAGGTCAAGGGAACGATCATCGCCCGCACCGGCGAAAAGGTGAAGGTGAAGACGGCAGATGGCAGCAGCACGATCATTGCCATCACCGATGCCACCAAGATCAAGACCAGTTCGGGCCTTTTCGGCGGGCGCAGCAAGCTGGGTTCCGATGCGCTGCTCAACGGCCTTCCGGTCACGGTCAAGACGTTGCAGTGGGAAGGTGGTCTTGTCGCCAGCCAGATCAGTTTCCGCAATGGCGATTTCAAGACCGCGAACATGATCCGCAACGGCACCGCCCAGCAGTTCGAAGAAGCCGCTGCGGCAACCGAGGCCCTGCGCGGGCGGATGGGTGATATCGACCAGTATAATATCAAGGGCGTGACCAACGTCTATTTCGATACCGGCAAGGCCGCGCTGTCGCCCGGCGCCAAGGCCGATCTATGTTCGGTAGCGTCGCAGGCCGAGGCAACCGACAATGCCCTGTTGCTGGTCGTCGGCTACACCGATTCTGTCGGCAGCGAGGAATATAACCAGACGCTGAGCGAAAAGCGTGCGAGCAGCGTCATCAATTATCTGCAGCAGCAGTGCCGCTGGAAGCCCTATCGCATGCTTACCCCCACGGGCATGTCCGAGGCCGATCCGGCGGCGGATAACGATACACCCGAGGGCAAGGCGCAGAACCGGCGCGTTGCCGTGAATATCCTCGTCAGCAAGAGCGTCGACGGATTCTAGAAACTTTCGGGGCGGGTCATCGCCCGCCCCGAACTTTGCGCCAAATCAATTGGCGTGCTCGCCATCCGGTGCTAGAGGCGCGTGCGAGTCCTGACACATGCACCGCTTTGCAAATCCTGCCCGCTTTCTCGGCATTGCCAAACCGCTGACGCCACTGCTTTTGTGGCCCGGTCTGCTGCTGGCATTCGCCGCCTGCTGGTGGGGGCTGACGCAGGTTCCGGCGGAAAGGTTGCAGGGCTATACGGTAACGATCCTGTTTGTTCATGTGCCCGCGGCCTGGCTCGGCATGGGCGGGTGGACCGGGATTGCCATCGCCAGCATCGTGCAACTGGTGTGGCGGCATCCGCTCGCCGGGGTGTCGGCGCGGGCCATTGCCGTGCCGGGTGCGGTTTTTGCGGCATTGTGCCTGATAACCGGTTCGATCTGGGGGCGCCCGGCCTGGGGCACCTGGTGGGTCTGGGACGGCCGCCTGACGTCGATGCTGATCCTGTTCTTCCTCTATCTCGGCTATATCGCACTCGCGAACGCCTCAAGCGAGAAGGGCAGTGTCAGCCGCACGGCGGCGGTGTTCGGCATTATCGGCGCGGTCAACATTCCGATCATCAACCGGTCGGTCATATGGTGGGAAAGCCAGCACCAGAAAGCCAGCATCACGCTTGGTGGCTCATCGATCGACGATGCCTATCTGTGGCCGTTGTTCGGCAGCGCGCTGGGCTTCACCCTGATTTTCGGTGCCGTTGTGCTGATGCGGATGCGGGCGCAACTTGCCGAGATCCGGATCGAAGCCCGCCTGCGCCGCATGGCAGAGGATTGAAGCCATGGACCACACGCCCTTCATTTTTGCCGCCTTTCTGGTCACCGCGCTTGGCACGCTGGCGCTGGTTGCCCAAAGCTGGCTTGCGATGCGCAAGTCGGAGGCGCTGGCCGATGATCTGAAGAGCGTGAAATGAAACCCAAGCATCAGCGCCTTGTTCTTGCCCTGCTGGCGCTGGCCGCGCTTATCGGTGCCGGGCTTCTGGCGGCTTCGGCACTGCGCGAGGAGGCAAGCTATTTCTATACGCCGACGACACTTGCCAAGGCGCAGGTCGAACCGGGCAAGGCGATCCGGCTCGGTGGAATGGTGCAAAAAGGTTCGGTAAAGCGGGACGCGGACGGGGTGACCGTGCACTTCGTCGTGCAGGATCGCGACGCAACGCAGGCAGTGGTCTATAAGGGAATCACACCTGATCTGTTCGTCGAAGGATCAGGCGTTGTCGCCGATGGCCGGATGGACGCTGGCGGATCATTTGTGGCCGACAGCCTGCTCGCCAAGCATGACGAAAATTATGTGCCACGCGAGTTGAAGGATATCGACATGTCGACCGCCGAGCACAGCAAAGACAGCCTCGCCGAATGATCGCCGAATTTGGCCTTGCAGCATTGTGGCTGGCGGCGGCATTCGCGCTGCTGCAGGCCTTTGCCGGTATCGGCCATTGGCGCGGATTTTCGCCTGCGCTTGCCTCGCTGACGCGGCCGGTGGCCGTGGTGCAGGGCCTGCTCTGCCTGATCGCCTTTGGTTGCCTGATCTGGCTGTTTGCGATTACCGATCTTTCGGTGCTGCTGGTCGCCTCGAACAGCCATATCGACAAGCCGCTGATTTTCAAGCTGGCGGGCGCGTGGGGCAATCATGAAGGATCGATGCTGCTCTGGGTGACGGTGCTGTCGCTCGCGGGGGCGGCGATCGCATTGTTCGAAAAGCGCCTCGACACCAGTACTTTGGGCGCGGCCCTGTTCGCGCAATCGTTGCTCGGGCTGGGCTTTTTTGCCTTTCTGCTGTTTTCGTCGAACCCTTTTGAACGACTCGACCCCGCCCCGCCAGCCGGGGCCGGGCTCAATCCGCTGTTGCAGGATATCGGTCTCGCCTTCCATCCGCCGACGCTTTACATCGGCTATGTAGGGCTTTCGGTCGCATTTTCCTTTGCCGTCGCCGCGCTGCTGACGGGGAAGGTCGGACCGGCCTTTGCCCGCGCGATGCGGCCCTGGGTGCTGCTGGCCTGGATTTTCCTGACCATCGGGATCACCGCAGGCAGTTACTGGGCCTATTATGAACTGGGCTGGGGCGGCTGGTGGTTCTGGGATCCGGTGGAAAATGCTTCGCTGATGCCGTGGCTGGCGGCAACCGCGCTGCTGCATTCTGTGGCGGTGCTGGCGACACGCGATGCCTTGCGCGCCTGGACGATCATGCTTGCGCTGGTGGCTTTCGCGATGGCGATGGCCGGCACTTTCCTTGTCCGTTCGGGCATCCTGACCAGCGTGCACGCCTTCGCGGTTGATCCGGAACGGGGCGCGTTCATACTGGCCTTGCTGGCGATCTATGTCGGTGGTGCGATGACGCTGTTCGCGCTGCGCATCGGTGTGGTGCGCGAAGGCAAGACCTTTGCCTTGCTCAGCCGCGAAGGCGCGATTGTCGGCAACAATATCTTCCTGAGCGTCGTTCTCGCCATCGTGCTGGTTGGCACGCTCTGGCCATTGGCGGCCGAAGCGATGGGCGACCGGATTTCTGTTGGCCCGCCTTATTTCAACCGCACCACGGTGCCGATCGCGCTCGCGCTGATGCTTTTGCTGATTGTTGGTCCAATGTTGCGCTGGCGCGGCGATATGCTGTCGCGGCACAAGCTGCTGTGGGCACCGGTCGGGCTGTTCATCGTGCTTTTCGCGGCGCTGATGGCGACGCAGGCGCAGGCAGGCATATGGCCGATCCTTGCCCTGGCGCTCGCGGCGGCGACCGCGCTCGGTGCAATCCTGCCGCTTTTTGGACGCAATATCCTGCGGACGCCGATCCCGGTCTGGGGCATGGCGCTGGCGCATCTCGGCTTTGCCATCAGTGTAGCCGGAATGGCCGCGGAGTCGGGCTGGAAAAGCGAGAAGCTGGCAGCGATGCAGGTGGGTGAAAGCGCGGTGGTTTCCGGCTGGACGGTCAGGCTGGCCGATGTCCGCCCGGTCGTTGGCGACAACTGGGTTGCGCTTGAAGGGCAGATGCACGTCCGCCGTGGCGATGATGCAACGACCATGTTGCCGCAGTCACGCCAGTTTTCGAGCCCCCGGCAGCAGACCAGCGAAGCGGCGTTGCTGACTCGCTGGGACGGGCAGTTATACGCCGTTATCGCCGCCCCGGCAGAAGGGGACCCGTCGGGGCGCTGGCAGGTGCGGTTGTGGTGGAAGCCTTTTGTCACCCTCATCTGGTTTGGCGGGCTGCTGATCGCGCTAGGTGGCGGAATAGCCTTGCTCGGACGTGTCAGCCTTGGCTGGCGCAAACGTGCACGTGGCAACCCGTGGAGGGACGCATGAAGCGCAACTGGCTATTATGGGTTCCGCTGATGCTGTTCGCCTTTCTCGGCGGCATTTTCCTCTTTGGGCTGGTCGAACCCAAGGACGAATATGTCCGATCGAAGCTGGTTGGCCAGCCTTTGCCCGAATTTTCGTTGCCCGCCGCGACTGCCGGGGTCGAGGGACTTTCGAGCAAGGATTTTGCCGATGGCAAACCGCGCATGCTGAACATATTCGCGAGCTGGTGCCTGCCATGCAAGGCCGAAGCGCCGTTCCTCGAACAGCTCAAGGAAGCCGGGGTCGAAATCCATGCCATCGCGATCAAGGACAAGCCCGACGATGTTGCCGCCTTTCTGGCCGAACATGGCAACCCCTTCGCCCGCATCGGCTCCGACATGGATATGCTGGTCCAGCTCAAGCTTGGTTCGTCGGGCGTGCCCGAAACCTATCTGATCGACGGTAAGGGACGCATCATCCATCAGCATATCGGCGACATCCGCGCCGAGCATGTTGCTCCGCTGCTTGAAAAGCTGAACGCGGCGAAATGAGGCGGATTCTGCTCTCATGCGCGCTGGCGCTTTCGGTGATGCCGCTGTCGGCGCAGCAGGGTCCGCCGCCGCCGCTTGCCAACCGGCAACTGGCCGACCCGGCACAAGAAGCGCGGGCGCTGGAACTGATGCAGCGCTTGCGGTGCATCCAGTGTCAGGGCCAGTCGATCCATGACAGCGATGCCCCGATCGCGGCCGCGATGCGTCACGAAGTGCGCGAACGCATCAAGGCCGGGCAGAGCGAGGCCGAGATCGAAAGCTGGCTGATCGAGCGCTATGGCGACTGGATCAGCTTCACCCCGCCAGCCAGCGGTGGCGGGCTGGTGCTTTGGTTGCTGCCTGTGCTGCTGCTGGGTGGCGCGGCATTGGTCGCCCGCGGACGTTTTGCAAAGGACAAGACATGAACGGCTGGGTCATCATGGTCGGCCTGGGTCTGGCATCGGCATTGGTGATCCTCGCTGTCGTCAAGGGGCGTCGGCAATTATGGCATCCGGTGCTGGCAACCGTCATACTCGCTATGGCGGGCTATGCCTGGCAGGGGCGGCCTGCATTGCCTTCGGCGCGGGCCACGCCCGTTGCCGCCGAGCAGGGTGCAGCCGAGGCGATGATAAAGATGCGCAGCGAGATGGACCAGAATTTCGGCGTCGCGAAGATGTGGCTTGTCACGGCTGACGGCTTTGCCCGCGACGGCAGCTATGCGGCGGCGGCAGGCTATATACAGGCCGGGCTGCGCGAGCATCCGGAGAATGCCGATCTGTGGTCGGCGCTCGGCCTGGTGCTGATGCTGGCATCCGACGGCGAAATGACCCCGGCCGCACAATTGGCTTTTGACAAGTCGCGCAAGCTTGCCCCCAATCTTCCGGCGCCGGACTATTTTGAGGGGCTTGCCGCACTTTTCGATCGCAAGCCCGGCGTGACAATCAGCAAATGGAAGGCCCTGCTTGCACGCGCGACCCCCAATGCGAAATGGCGCCCAGCCGTTGAGTCGCAGCTTGCAGGGCTTGAGTCGCTGCTCGCCAGTGCGCCAACTTCCGCGCCTTCAAAATAAGCCTTCAAAATAAAAGCATTGAAATTGAGATATTTATTCAAATCGAATTTACAACGATAGTGCGTTGTTTGGGCTATGATGGCGTGCTATCGGCGCGCGCTGCGCTCCGAAAGGTGCAGGAAGGCCGAACATTTCGCCTTTGGGGGGCGCATGGCAAATAGCGAAACCGAGATTTCCGAAAATCAGATGGATCAGACAGGGCACGGCCACAAAAAGGCTTCGCTCTTCACATTGTGCGTCGGCACGGTCGGCGTCGTTTTCGGCGATATCGGCACCAGCCCGATCTATGCTTTCCGCGAAACCTTTGCCGGCCATCATCCGATCGAGCCCGATCCGATGCATATCATGGGTGTGCTGAGCCTCGTTTTCTGGTCGATGATGCTCGTGGTGTCGTTCAAATATGTCTTCACGATCATGAAGGCGGACAACAAGGGCGAGGGCGGAAGCCTCGCGTTGCTCGCGCTGATCAGCCGCAAGACGCAGGGCGAGAAATGGACCGCGCCGATCATCATGCTGGGCGTGTTCGCGACCGCCTTGTTCTACGGCGATTCGATGATCACCCCGGCCATGTCGGTGCTGTCGGCGACCGAGGGTCTCAACTATGTCCACCCGGGCTTCAAGGACTGGGTGCTGCCGATCGCGCTGGCGATCCTTGTCGGGCTGTTCGCGATCCAGGCGCGCGGTACGGCAAAGGTAGGCGCGCTGTTCGGACCGATCATGGTGGCCTATTTCGCCGTGCTGTCGGGCCTTGGCCTGATGCATCTAGTCAAAATGCCTGAGATTGTCTGGCATACGCTGAACCCGTGGAACGCGATCAACTTCTTCTATGTCGATGGTTTTCGGGCGTTCATATCATTGGGCGCGGTCGTGCTCGCGGTGACGGGGGCAGAGGCGCTCTACGCCGATATGGGGCATTTCGGGCGGCGTCCGATCAAATTTTCCTGGCTTTGGTTCGTGCTTCCCGCGCTGATGCTCAATTATATGGGGCAGGGCGCGATGATCCTGTCGATGAGCCCCGCCGAAGCCGAACTGGCGATCAAGGATCCCTTTTTCCTGATGCTGCCGGGCGAGTTGCGCATGCCGATCGTCTTCCTTGTCATCCTCGCGACGATCATCGCGAGCCAGGCGGTGATATCGGGCGCTTTCTCGCTCACCCAGCAGGCGATCCAGCTGGGCTTCATGCCGCGCTTGCGGATTTTGCACACCAGCGTCAGCGAAGCCGGGCAGATCTATATCCCCGCGATCAACTGGGGGCTGATGATCATGGTCATCGTGCTCGTGCTGTTCTTCCGTTCGTCGAGCAATCTGGCGGCGGCCTATGGTATCGCGGTGACGGGGGCGATGTTCATCGACACCTGCCTGATCGCCGTCGTGCTGCTCTCGCTGTGGCAATGGCCCAAATGGAAGGCGCTTCCGCTGCTGGCAGTCTTCATCATCGTCGACATAGCCTATTTCGGCGCCAATCTGCTCAAGGTGCCGCAGGGGGGCTATTTCCCGCTGCTCATCGGCCTTGTCATCTTCACCCTGCTCACCACCTGGTCGCGCGGGCGGGCGCTGATGCGCGAACGCATGGCCGAAAGCACGATGCCGATGGAAATCTTCATCAAATCGGCAAGCGGCAGCGCGCAGCGGGTGCCGGGCACGGCGATCTTCATGGCATCGACGAGCGCGGGGGTGCCTTCGGCGCTGCTGCACAATATCAAGCACAACCGCATCCTGCACGAACGCGTCATCATCCTGACGGTCGATATTGCGGAAATGCCCTTTGTCGATGAAAGCAGGCGCGCGACCTGCAAATCGCTGGGTGAGGGGTTCTACCGCGTGATCCTGCGGTACGGCTTCCTTGAGGAAACCGATGTCCCTGCGGCGCTCGCCCGGGTCGATCTGTGCGGCCCGCCGTTCGACATGATGCAGACCAGTTTCTTCCTGTCACGCCAGACGCTGATCGCATCCAAGGTGCCGGGGATGGCAATCTGGCGCGAAAAGGTTTTTGCCTGGATGCTACGCAATGCCGCCAATGCGATGGAGTTTTTCAAACTGCCCTCGAACCGGGTCGTTGAACTCGGCAGTCAGGTCGAAATTTAGTCCAAAACGGATGAAACCTTGCGGCGGGGCGATTGCTTCGGAGCCGCGCATCCGATAGGAACAAAGGAGGAACTTTGGCGGGGAGTCGAACAATGCAATCGCAAAGCCCGCTTTATCTGATGCTCGATCGCAACTGGGCAGAGCTGGTCGACGACATCGCCTCCCTCACCAACGCGCGCGATGACATATTCCTGACTTCGGACGGGCTGCAGAACCGTCGGGATTTTGTGCTGCTGTGGCAGGGATTGGGCTTTCGGCTCGACTTTGGCGCAATGCCCGGCGCGGCAAAAAATGCCCAGCCGATCTTCGCTGCGCCGCCAGCCGACAACGGCCTTTCGGCGCTGGCCATCAGCTTTACCGACCATCTTGAAGGCGGGCAGCGGGTCGCCGAACTGGCCGGAGCCTATCTTGAGTTTTCTGCGCTGCTGGCAAAATTGCTATTGGCAAAGGCCATTTATTGGGCACCCGGAAATCTGTGGGTCGACAGTGCATATTTCACCACGACGGTCGAAGAATATTGCGGCGGAGGCGCCTTTCCCGTTCTGTCGACGGTGCGCATTTTCTGGAATGATAGCGACACCGAAGTTGCGACGCAGGGGTTGCACTGGTTTTCGGGCCAGGAACTGCACTGCACAGCGGCGCCCGGGGATTGTCAGAACTGGACGCGGCGGCTGGTGCGGATTGTTCACGATATTGCCGTGAACGGCCCTGTCGGCGAAAGCCAGATGATATCCGACCTCATTCCCGGCCAGTCGATAATGCTGGAGGTTTCGGAGGATGGCGGGACGGTTTGGGCGCGGATATGCTCCGAAACGGAGCTTTCTTAGACTGAAAATGCCGATGTTTCGAAGTAGCCGACGTCGCGACCATCTATCGAAGGATAGACAATGCCGACATTTCGGGAAGTTCGCACGAGGGTGCGGATAACAGGATTTCAGTGCCATCATCTGATTCCGCTGGAAGTGTGCAGCATGGCATCGTTCAGCCGCTTTTTCCTGCGAATGAGGGCTTTCGGATTTGTTCCCAACGACTTTGAAGCCAATGGCATGCACCTGCCAAGCTCCGAAAAACTCGCGGAAATTTTTCGATTGCCGTTGCATCGCGGGCCGCACCCCATTTACAATTCCATGGTCGCCGAACGGCTGGCGCAAATTGAAATGCTGGGCGATGCCGAATCGTGCATGCAACTTCGGCTGTTTGTGCTGGGGTTGAGGCGCGGCTTGCGCATTCAGGATCAACAGTGTCGGTCGCAAAGGCGCGAGCCGCTGCTTACCACAACCGACATGCGCAGGCTCGATAGCGATGCAGACTTTCTGTTTCGCATCACGAAATCGAGCTGAAATTTTCAGCCACTTTTTGCTGGACCTTCGAAACAATGTGTGAAATGGGCCCAGCATCATGAGCGCTGCGGCTGTAAACCTCCTGCTTCTACGACTTACACGCCCTTAGGCGTGCTTCGGGGCCTGGTTTCAATCCGGCCTGTCCGCCTAAGGGCTGATTCAACCCCAAATTTTCACAACCCGGCGACCGTCCGGATTTTCGAAACGTAGAGTAGCCATGATGCTGAACGATCCCACCCGCAAATACCGACCTTTCCCGCAAATTGACTTGCCTGACCGACAATGGCCGAGCCGCACTATCGACAAGGCACCGCGCTGGCTGTCGACCGACCTGCGCGATGGCAATCAGGCGCTGATCGATCCGATGGGCGCGGAAAAGAAAAACCGCTTTTTCGATTTGCTGGTCAAAATTGGGATCAAGGAAATTGAGGTTGGATTTCCGTCGTCCGGCGCCACCGATTTCGATTTCATCCGCGATCTGGTCGACAGTGGCCGCATACCCGATGATGTGGCGATCCAGAGCCTGACCCAGTCACGCCGCGACCTGATCGAAAAGACATTCGAGGCGATGGCCGGATCGCGGAAGGCGATTGTGCATCTGTACAACGCCGTGTCGCCCGCCTGGCGCAATATCGTCTTCAATCTCGACAAGCCGGGCGTAAAGGCAATCGCCGTTGAAGGCGCGCAAATTCTGGCCGAGCAGGCGGCGAAATATCCGCAGACCGAATGGCACTTCGAATATTCGCCGGAAACCTTTTCGACCGCCGAACTGGATTTCAGCATCGAGGTCTGCAGCGCCGTGATGGAAATCCTGAAGCCGACGGCGGACAAACCCATTATCTTCAATCTGCCGGCGACGGTTGAGGCCGCGATGCCCAATATATATGCGGACCAGATCGAATATTTTGCCCGCAACATTCCCGACCGCGATGCCGTCGTCATCAGCCTGCACACACACAACGACCGGGGCACCGGAATAGCCGCAACCGAGCTTGGTCTGCTGGCGGGCGGCGACCGTGTCGAGGGCTGCCTGTTCGGTAATGGCGAACGCACCGGCAATGTCGATCTGGTGACGGTCGCGCTCAACATGTACACGCAAGGGTTGCACCCCGGCCTGGATTTCTCGGATATCGATGAAGTGATCCAGACCGTCGAATATTGCAACCAGTTGCCTGTCCACCCGCGCCATCCCTATGCGGGCGAACTGGTGTTCACCGCCTTTTCGGGCAGCCATCAGGACGCGATCAAAAAGGGGTTTGCGCATCAGGCAAAGCGCAATGACGAAATCTGGGAAGTGCCCTATTTGCCGATCGATCCGGCCGATCTCGGCCGCAGCTACGAAGCGGTGATCCGTGTCAATTCGCAAAGCGGCAAGGGCGGTGTCGCCTGGGTGCTCGAACAGGATTATGGCCTGAAGCTGCCCAAGAAGATGCAGGCCGATTTCTCACGCACGGTGCAGGAGCTTTCCGATACCACCGGGCGCGAGTTGACCTCCGCCGATATCTGGGGGGCCTTCCAGGAACGATATTTCATTAACAAGTCCGGGCGCTTCGAACTGTTCGACTATGCCGAGAACCACGCCGGAGCGGACCGCATTTTCGTCGGCAAGCTGAAGGTCGATGGCGAGTTCCGGAGCCTTTCGGGGCGCGGCCATGGCCTGATGTCGAGCGTGATTGCGGCGCTGACCGATCATGGCGGGCCCGAAATGGATATTGTCGATTATAGCGAACATGCCATCGGTCATGGGGCCGGTGCGCAGGCGGCGGCCTATGTCGAATGCCGCACAGCCGATGGCCGGAGCCTTTTTGGCGCTGGCCTCGACACCGATGTCGCTACGGCAACCGTGCGTGCGCTGTTGAGCGCTGCAAACGGCATTTGACAAGGGCAGGGCGTTGCGCTCTTTACGGCTTAATCAGCTGATTAAGCCTTAGGAGTTGCCGATGTCCTTACCCGCCATTTTCGATAATCTGCGCCTGCCGGTCATCGGTTCTCCCCTGTTTATCGTGTCGGGGCCGGAACTGGTGATCGCGCAGTGCAAGGCGGGCGTCGTCGGCAGTTTCCCGGCCCTGAACGCCCGACCGGCAAGCCAGCTTGATGAATGGCTGCACCAGATCACCGAAGAACTGGCGGCGCATAACCGCGACAACCCTGATCGCCCGGCTGCGCCCTATGCGGTCAACCAGATCGTCCACCGTTCGAATAACCGGCTGGAGGAGGACATTTCGATATGCGCCAAATGGCAGGTGCCGGTGACAATCACCTCGCTGGGCGCGCGCGAAGACCTTAATCAGGCCGTGCATGCCTGGGGCGGCATCACGTTGCACGACGTGATCGATGACCGTTTCGCCCGAAAGGCCGTCGAAAAGGGCGCGGATGGCCTGATCCCGGTTGCCGCGGGCGCGGGTGGGCATGCCGGAACGACGTCTGCCTTCGCGCTGATCCAGGAAATCCGGGAATGGTTTGACGGGCCGGTGGCACTGTCAGGCGCGATTGCGCATGGCCAGTCCGTGCTTGCCGCGCAAGCGATGGGGGCCGATTTCGCCTATATCGGCAGCGCCTTTATCGCGACCAGCGAAGCCAATGCGGTTGAGGGTTACAAGGAAAATATCGTCGAGGCGAAGGCCAGCGACATTGTCTATTCCGATCTGTTCACCGGCGTCCACGGCAATTATCTGCGCCAGTCCATCGTCAAGGCGGGCATGGATCCCGACAATCTGCCCAAGGGTGACATCAGCACGATGAATTTCGGTTCGGGCGGCAATACCGAGGCCAAGGCGTGGAAGGATATCTGGGGCTCGGGCCAGGGGATCGGCGCGGTCAAGCAGGTGCAGTCGGTGGCCGATATGGTCGACAGGCTTGAGCGTGAATATCGGGCGGCGAAGCAACGGCTTGACGGAATTTATCGCAAGGGCTGGTGATGCTCAAAATAGTCAAATTTCGCGACGACCTTGCGCCCCTGTTCCACGACATCAACGCGGAATGGATCAATGGCATGTTCGAAATGGAGGAGGTGGATCGCCACGTCCTCGAACATCCGCGCGAAACGATTATCGACAAGGGTGGTGTCATCCTGTTTGTCGATGTCGAGGGCAGGGGCATCGTCGGTGCGGGTGCGCTCAAATGGTCCGAGCCGGGCCAGCTGGAACTGACCAAGATGGGCGTCCGTTCGGACCTGCGCGGGCTGAAGGCGGGGGAGTTTCTGTTGCAGGCTCTGATCGAGCGCGCGGCGACTATGGCCCCTGACAGATTATATCTGCTCACCAACAAACAATGCGAAGCCGCGATCCATCTATATGCGAAATGCGGTTTCGAACATGATGCCGAACTGCTGGCGGAGGCGCGGCATCATTATGCGCGCTGCGATGTGGCGATGACCTATCGCGGCTGATCAGCCTTCCTTTTCAAAGGCCGCGCTGATCCGCAATTTCACATCGTCACCGACCATCGGGACATATTTGGTCATGCCCCATTCGCTGCGCTTGATCGTCGTCGCGGCGTGGAAGCCGATTGTCGCCTTCTTGCTCATCGGATTGTTGCCCGCACCTTCAAAACGGGTTTCGAGTTCGACCGGCTTTGTGACGCCCAGCATCGTCAGGTCGCCCCTGATGACGGCCTTATGCCCGTCGACAGTGACGCTTGTCGACACAAAGCGGGCGCTTTCAAACTTTGCCGCGTCGAAGAAGTCGGCCGTTTTCAGATGGTCGGTGAGGCCCTGGCTGGAGGTTGCCACCGACGCGATCGGGATGGTGACATCCACCTTCGCCGCAGCCGGATTGGCAGGGTCGATCTGCAACGTGCCCTTGATGTCGCCGAACAGGCCGAAATAGTCGTTGAAGCCGAAATGGTTGACCTGCCAGTTCACCTGCGAATGCCTGCTGTCGACGGCATAGCTTCCCGCCACCACCCGCGCAGGATCGGCAGCGCCCGGAAGCTGCGGCGCAGCATCTTGCTGGGCCAGAAGCGGCGCGGCGACGATGAGGGGGAGGGCGATCAGGATATGGCGCATTTCGGGCTCCAGCGAACAAGGGGACGGAGCAGATTTGCTCCATCCCCCTGAAAGTCAACCGCAAAGCGGCAGAATGCCTAGTTTCTGGCCTTGTCGACCAGCTTGTTCTTGGCAATCCACGGCATCATCGCGCGCAGGCGGGCACCGGTTTCCTCGATCGGATGCGCAGCCGCAGCCTTGCGCGCTGCCTTCAATTCGGGCTGACCGGCGCGGTTATCGAGCACGAAATTCTTGACGAAACGGCCCGACTGGATGTCCTCCAAAACGCGCTTCATTTCCGACTTTGTCTCTTCGGTGATGATGCGCGGGCCGGTGGTGATATCACCATATTCGGCGGTGTTCGAAATCGAATAGCGCATGTTTGCGATGCCGCCTTCATACAGCAGGTCGACGATCAGCTTGGTTTCGTGCAGACATTCGAAATAGGCCATTTCGGGGGCATAGCCAGCCTCGACCAGTGTTTCGAAACCCGCCTGGATCAGGTGGGTGATGCCACCGCACAGCACCGCCTGCTCGCCGAACAGGTCGGTTTCGCATTCCTCGCGGAAATTGGTTTCGATGATCCCCGAACGGCCGCCACCGACGGCGCTGGCATAAGCAAGGGCGACGTCATGCGCGTTGCCTGAAACATCGCGATCGACGGCGATCAGGCAGGGGACGCCGCCGCCCTTCTGATATTCGCTGCGCACGGTGTGGCCGGGCCCCTTGGGTGCGATCATGATCACGTCCAGATCCGCGCGCGGTTCGATCAGGCCGAAATGGACGTTCAGGCCGTGCGCGAAGGCAAGTGCTGCGCCCTGCTTCATATTGGCGTGCAGATCGTCGGCATAAATTGCTGCCTGATGCTCGTCCGGGGCCAGGATCATCACAACATCCGCCCATGCTGCGGCTTCGGCGTTCGAAAGAACCTTGAATCCCGCGCCTTCGGCCTTTGCTGCAGTCGCCGAGCCGGGGCGGAGCGCGATCGCAACATCCTTCACGCCGCTGTCGCGCAAATTCTGCGCATGGGCGTGGCCCTGGCTGCCATAACCAACAATCGCGACCTTCTTGTCCTTGATCAGGCCCAGATCGCAGTCTGCGTCGTAATATACTTTCATTTCAGTTGCTTTCCTCAGGATTTACGTCATCCCGAACTCGTTTCGGGATAACACGCCAACAGTGCCTGTTATGCTGAAACAAGTTCAGCATGACGACGTTCGTCTTACATCCGCTTTAACTCGCCTCCGAACCGCGCATCAGCCCGACGATGCCGGTGCGACCGACCTCGACCAGCCCCAACTCGCGCATCAGTGCGACAAAGGTGTCGATCTTGTCCGGCCCGCCGGTAATCTCGAAAATGAAGCTAGATACCGTCGCGTCGATCACACGGGCGCGGTAAATATCCGCCAGCCGCATCGCCTCGACACGTTTGTCGCCCGCGCCAGCAACCTTCACCAGCGCCAGCTCGCGCTCGACATGCGGCCCAGCGTCGGTGAGGTCGGTGACCTTGTGCACCGGCACCAGCCGCTCACACTGGGCGATGATCTGGTCGATTACTTCCGGCGGCCCCTTGGTGACGATGGTTATCCGGCTGATCGCATGATCTTCCGAAATGTCGGCCACGGTCAGGCTGTCGATATTATAGCCGCGCGCGGTGAACATCCCCGCGATCCGCGCCAGTGTGCCCGCCTCGTTGTCGACGGTGAGCGTCAGCACATGGCGCTCGGCAAATTCTTCCTTGATATGCATTATACGAGCGCCTTCGCTTCGTCGTCCATCGTGCCGGAAACCTCGTCCGAATGCAGGATCATTTCGGTATGCGCCGCGCCGCTGGGGATCATCGGGAAACAATTGGCTTCCTTGGCGACACGGCAGTCGAACATCACAGGGCCGTCATGCGCCAGCATTTCGGTGATGGCATCGTCCAGCTTTGCCGGATCGTCGCAGCGAATGCCTTTCCAGCCATAGGCCTCGGCCAGCGCGACGAAATCGGGCAGGCTGTCTGAATAGCTGTTAGAATAACGGCTTTCATAGGTCAGTTGCTGCCACTGGCGCACCATGCCCATCCATTCATTGTTCAAAATGAACACCTTCACCGGCAGGCGATATTGCGATGCGGTGCCCATTTCCTGGATGTTCATCTGGATCGAGGCTTCACCGGCAATGTCGATGACGAGCGCTTGCGGATTGCCCATCTGCGCGCCGATGGCAGCGGGCAGGCCATAGCCCATGGTACCGAGCCCGCCGCTGGTCAGCCATTTATTGGGGGCATCGAAATGGAAATGCTGCGCTGCCCACATCTGGTGCTGGCCAACCTCGGTGGTGATGACGGGCGCCTTGTCCCTGGTCAGCTGATACAGGCGCTCGATCGCATATTGCGGCATGATTTCCGACTGGCTCGCCGGATAGCTGAGCGAACCGACCGAGCGCCAGCCCTTGATACGGGCCCACCATTCGTCGAGTTTCTGTGCCTGCAGCTTGCGGCTGTTCCAGATGGTTATCATCTGGCGGATTGCCTTGCCGACATCGGCGACAATGGGCAGGTCGACGCGTACGGTCTTGTTGATCGAACTGCGGTCGATATCGATATGCACCTTGATGCTGTTCGGCGAAAAGGCATCGAGGCGGCCGGTAACGCGGTCATCGAAACGCGCGCCGAGGCACAGCATCACGTCGCACTGGTTCATCGCCATATTGGCTTCATAGGTGCCGTGCATGCCGAGCATGCCAAGCCAGGCCGGATCGGACGCAGGGAAGGCGCCCAGGCCCATCAGCGTCGAGGTGACGGGTGCGCCCGACAGGGCGGCAAGTTCGCGCAGCGCCGCACTTGCATCGGGGCCCGAATTGATGATGCCACCGCCGGTATAGAGGATCGGCGCCTTCGCCTTGGCGAGCAATTCCACGGCCTGTGTAATCGCCGCGAAATCGGCGTCGCCTGCCGGAACATAACGCTTGGCGGCATTATTGCCGTGACGATCATGTTCGGCGGTTGCCACCTGCACATTTTTGGGAATGTCTATCACGACCGGGCCGGGGCGTCCCTGGGTGGCGATATGAAAGGCTTCGGCGACGACCGCACCCAGTTCGGATGGATCCTTCACCAGATAGTTATGCTTGGTGCAGTGGCGGGTGATGCCGATCGTGTCGGCTTCCTGAAATGCATCCGATCCGATCAGGTTGGTCGCAACCTGCCCCGTGATGCACACCATCGGGATCGAATCCATGAAGGCATCGGCAATGCCGGTGACCGCATTGGTCGCGCCGGGGCCGGAGGTTACCAGCACCACACCGGGTTTGCCGGTCGAACGGGCATAGCCCTCGGCTGCGTGCGCAGCACCGGCTTCGTGGCGGACGAGGACGTGGCGGATCTTCGGGTGCTGGAAAAGCGCATCATAAATCGGCAGCACGGCACCGCCGGGATAACCGAAAACGGTGTCCACACCCTGTGCCAGCAGGGCTTCGATCAATATATCTGCGCCGGATTTTTCGGCCACTTTTCCTGTCCTTCAAACATACAAAGCCCGCCTATTGCTGCATCGCAACACGGCGGGCAAGTGCGGGCTGTTACGAATTAGAAAATGGCATGTCAACAGTTAAAAATGAAATAATCTTTCAATTTGACCAAAATTTGAGTCATTATAAACCTCGGTATGGCGAGGCCAGCTCGGGGGTGGCTGGTTGCGGAACCAGGTATATTGCCGCTTGGCATATTGGCGGGTGGCGGCTTGGCCGCGGGCAAGGGCTTCATCGCGGCTGATCGCTCCGCGCAGCATCGCGGCGATTTCCGGAACGCCGATTGCGCGCATCACGGGTGCGTCGTCGGGCAGATTGCGCGCCATCAGCGCTTCGACTTCCTCGACTGCGCCATGTTCCAGCATCTGCCCGAATCGCAGGTCGCACCGTATATGCAGCCAGTCGCGCGGTGGCAGGAGGAGGAGCGGGCTGAGATCAACCATATCGCCAATTCCGCCTTCGCGCAGTTTCCGCCATTCGACGATGCCCGTGCCGGTGGACCGGACGACTTCCAGCGCGCGCTTGATCCGGCTGTCGTCATTGGGGGAGAGGGCAGCGGCACTGGCAGCATCGATTTCGGCGAGCGTCCGATAGGCCTCGGATGTGGGCAGGGCGCGGACGGCGCTTCGCACCTTCGGGTCAACCTCCGGTATGGGGGCAATCCCGTCGAGCAGCGTGCGCAGATACAGCCCGGTTCCGCCGACGAGCAGGGGCAGGCGCCCTTCCTGCCAGGCTGTTTCGATCGCGACCTTGGCATCCTGCGCCCAACGGGCTGCCGAGCAGGCCTCGCGACCATCCAGATAGCCGAACAGGCGGTGCGGCGCACTCGCCATTTCCTCCGCGCTGGGCTGTGCGCTCAGGATCGGCAGAGCGCCATAGACCTGCGCGCTGTCGGCATTGATAATCGTTACCGGACGCGATTGGGCAAGCCGCAGCGCCAATGCGGTCTTGCCGCTGGCGGTGGGACCGGCAATAAGCGCCAGTCTTTTGTCCCCTTGCTTATTCTCCGGATTCGTCATGCCTTCAGCTTCTTCCACAAATGTAGCGACACTGATAGCGGGAGATCGTCTCGATGCGGGCATGCTTGCCGAAGTGGCTGACCGGCTCCGGCAGGCCGGGCTGGAGCCGGGTGAGCATGACTGGCTCGAAACGGGCAAGGCGGCAGATCTCGCATTTGCGGGCCATATCGATGCGGCGCGCGATGCGCTGCGCGAGGTTGAGAAACTGTTGGACGTCAGCGTCCAGCCCGCCGCCAACCGCCGCAAGATGCTGCTGGTATCCGATATGGACAGCACGATCATCACCATCGAATGTATCGACGAACTGGCCGATTATGCGGGGATAAAGGCGGAGATTGCCGAAATCACCGAACGCGCGATGCAGGGCGAACTCGATTTCGAAGGCGCGTTGCGCGGGCGGGTTGCGCTGCTCAAGGGGTTGCACCGCGACACCATCCGCCAATGTATCGACGAGCGGGTCCAACTGACGCCGGGCGCGGATATCCTGCTGCGGACGATGCGCGGTTGGGGCGCGCATGGCCTGCTGGTATCGGGCGGTTTCACCGATTTCGTCACGGCGGTCGCGGACATGGCCGGGTTTGACCGCATGGCCGCGAACCGGCTGGGTATTTCGGGCGACTATCTTGACGGGACAGTTGATGGCGACATTGTCGATGCGCAGGAAAAGGCAAGGCAATTGCATCAGGCGCGGCAGCAATTGGGCCTGACGCCCGAACTTGTGCTGGCGGCGGGCGATGGCGCCAATGACATATTGATGGTCGAGGCA
>JADLBY010000003.1 GCA_020847445.1 Sphingomonadaceae bacterium
TCATAGCCTGCCTTGGCCGCCATATTGGTCAGCGCATCGGGATCGCCGCCCTGGCTCGCCTCGGAGAGTGCCCAGAGCAGCGTCGAGCGCGTTCCCGAACGGCAATAGGCAAGCACCGGCCCGCCGGCCCCGTCGAGCGCCTTGGCCATCGCCTTCACTTGCGGCTCGCTGAACCCGCTATGGGTAACCGGAATCGCGACATAATCGATGCCCGCCGCGCGCGCCGCAGCCTCGATTTCGGCACCCGCAATCTGGTCCTCGCTTTCGCCTTCGGGGCGGTTGTTGACAATCAGCCGTACCCCCAGCCGGGCCGCTTCGGCCACTTCGGCAAGGCCGATCTGTGGCGATGCGTAGATATTATCGGTCAGCTTGCGAAACATGGCTACCCTATCCTTCCGCCTGCCCCCTTATTACAGTCAGAAACGCTTCGCCATAGGCTTCAAGCTTGCGCGCGCCGACGCCGCTGATCATGGCAAAGTCGGACAGGTTTTGCGGGCGGCGTCCGGCCAGTTCGCGCAGTGTGGCGTCGTGGAAAATGACATAAGGGGGTACGCCTGCCGTCTCGGCCAGTTCGCGGCGCCTTGCGCGCAATGCCTCGAACAATGGATCATCGACCGGGTTGGCCTCGTTGCGCCGTTCCTTGCGCGATTTGGGCGGCACGACGATTTCGAGCTTCATCTCGCCCTTCAGGATCGCGCGCGCCGCCCCTGCAAGCAACAGCCCGCCATGCTCGTTGGCGGCCAGATGCCCCTGCGCCTGCAGGGCGCGCGCGACCGGTTTGATCAGCCGCGCATCGTCGCCCGAAACGATCCCGAACACGCTCAGCTGGTCGTGCCCGCGTGCGGCGATGCGTTCGTCGCTGCGCCCGGTCAGTATCTTTTCGAGATGGCCGACGCCAAAGCTCTGGCCGGTGCGATAGACCGCCGACAGCAGTTTCCGCGCGACTTCGGTCGCATCGACAACCGCGGGCGCGTCGAGGCAGTTGTCGCAATTGCCGCACAGGGGCGGCGGGCTTTCGCCGAAATGGCGCAGCAGCACCGCGCGGCGGCATCCGGCGGTTTCGACCAGTGCCGACAGCGCGTCGATCCGTGCCTTTTCGGCGAGCTGCCGGGCCTCGGGCTGTTCGCGAAGCCGCTCGCGCGCGAGGCTGAAATCGCCCGGCGACCAGAAAAGATGCGCGACCGCCGGGTCGCCGTCCCGGCCCGCGCGCCCGCTTTCCTGATAATAGGCCTCGATCGATTTGGGGATCCCGGCATGCGCGACGAAGCGGACATCGGGCTTGTCGATCCCCATGCCGAAGGCGACGGTTGCCACCATCACCATATCTTCGCTCGCGACAAATTCGGCCTGCGCTGCCGCGCGCTCCCCCGGCTCCATCCCCGCATGATAATAGCGGGTCCGCCGCCCGGTGCGCGCGATCAGCGCCGCCAGCTTTTCCGCCCGGTCGCGGGTGGGGGCATAGACGATCCCCGCGCCCGGCCAGCCGCGAATGGCTGAGGCAATGGCAGAACCCTTGCTCGCGCTGTTGGTGACGGCATAGCGGATATTGGGGCGATCGAACCCCGACACGATCGTGCCGCTCGCCGGGATGCCAAGCTGCTGGGCGATATCCTCGCGCGTATGCGCATCGGCGGTTGCGGTCAGCGCAAGCCTTGGCACATTCGGAAATTCATCCATCAGCGGGCGCAGCAGCCGGTAATCGGGGCGGAAATCATGGCCCCATTCGGACACGCAGTGCGCCTCGTCGATCGCGAACAGCGCCACTTTTGTTGCGACGAGAAGCCGCTTGAAATCGGCGGTCGACGCGCGCTCGGGGGCGACATAAAGCAGGTCGAGCGCGCCGTTTTGCAGCCGTTCGATCGTCTCGGCGCGGTTGCTGTCCGCAGAAGTCAATGTCGCAGCGCGGATCCCCACCGCATTGGCGGCGCGCAACTGGTCGTGCATCAGCGCGATCAGCGGCGATATGACGATGCAGGTGCCGTCGAGCAGCAAGGCCGACAATTGATAGCAAAGCGATTTGCCCGCCCCGGTCGGCATCACCGCCAGCGTGCTCTGCCTGTCGAGCGTGCGGCGCACCACCTGTTCCTGCACCCCGCGAAATTCGGCAAAACCGAAAACGCGGTGCAGCACTTCGGACGGGTCAAGGATGTCGGGCGCGTGCATCTTTCTGCCCGCTAGGCCGGATCGGCCGTCAAGAATAGAGCGCGCATCGGGTATTGGCGACTTTCGCTGTGGATAGTCGGATCAGGAGGGAGCGGATGAAGCGGCGACCGCTCTACTCGGCCGCTACCGCCTCTTCGTCTTTTTCGGCCTGCTGGCGCGCCCACATTTCGGCATAAAGCCCGTCCCTGGCGAGCAGTTGGGCGTGCGTCCCACGTTCCGCCACCCGGCCTGCATCGAGCACCACAATCTCGTCCGCCCCGACCACGGTCGACAGGCGGTGCGCGATGACGATGGTGGTGCGCGCCTTCGATACCTCGTCGAGCGTATCGAGGATTTCGGCCTCGGTCCGGCTGTCCAGCGCACTGGTCGCCTCGTCAAGGATCAGGACCGGCGGGTTTTTGAGCAGGGTGCGGGCGATCGCCACGCGCTGCTTCTCGCCGCCTGAAAGTTTCAGCCCGCGCTCGCCCACCTGGGTTTCATATTGCTGCGGCTGCGCGGCGATGAAATTGTGGATCTGCGCGCCGCGTGCCGCCGCTTCGATCTCTTCCTGATCTGCGCCTTCGCGGCCATAGCCGATATTGTAACCGATGCTGTCGTTGAACAGCACGGTATCCTGCGGCACGATGCCGATCTGCGCGCGCAGGCTTGATTGCGTCACATCGCGCAAATCCTGTCCGTCGATGGTAATCCGCCCGCCGGTCACATCGTAAAAGCGGTAGAGCAGTCGTGCGATCGTCGATTTGCCCGCCCCTGACGGCCCGACCACGGCGAGCGTTTTGCCCGGCGCGACGCGCAGCGACAGGCCGTTCAAAATCTGCCGTTCGGGTTCATAGCCGAAGGTCACATCCTCGAACGCCAGTTCGCCGCCCGATACGGTCAGTTGCTGCGCACCGGGCCGGTCGACAATCTCGGGCGGCGTATCGACCAGATCAAACATTGCCGCCATGTCGATCAGGCCCTGCCGGATGGTGCGATAGACCATGCCGAGCATGTCGAGCGGGCGGAACAATTGCGCCAGCAGGGTGTTGACCAGCACGACATCGCCGGTCGAAAACCGCCCCTGCGCCCAGCCCCAGACGCTGAACCCCATCGCGCCCGCCATCATCAGATTGGTGATGAACGACTGGCCGATAGTCAGCCAGGCGAGCGAGTTTTCGGATTTGACCGCGGCGTCGGCATAGCGGCGCGCGACCTTGGCATAATAGGCGGCCTCGCGATCCTCGGCGTTGAAATATTTGACCGTTTCATAGTTCAACAGGCTGTCGACCGAGCGCGCGACGGTGGCGGTATCCAGCTCGTTCATCTCCTCGCGCAGCTTGTTGCGCCAGTCGGTGATGCGCTGCGTGAGAAAGATATAGGTCACGACCATCAACAGCGTTGCGGCGACCAGCCCGATGCCAAACTTGAACCAGAAGATGACCAGCACCGCGAACAGTTCGATCGCGGTCGGCGCGATGTTGAACAGCATGAAATAAAGCATCACGTCGATGCTCTTGGTGCCGCGTTCGATCACCTTGGTGACCGCGCCGGTGCGGCGGTTCATATGGAAACGCATCGATAACCGATGCAGGTGCGCAAAGACATTTTCGGCAAGCCGCCGCGTCGCATCCTGCCCGACACGCTCGAACACGGTGTTGCGCAAATTGTCGAACAGCACCCCGCCAAAGCGCGCGCCGGCATAGGCGACGACAAACCCGATCGCGATCGCGACCCCAGCCTCCAGCCCCGGCTGCATCCGGTCGATTGCCGCGCCATAGACAAAGCCCATCGACAACTGCACGCCCTTTGACACCAGCACCAGCAGCATCGCGATGACGATGCGGATGCGCAGTGCGGGCATATCCTTCGGCCACAGATAGGGCAGGAAGCGTTTCAGCGTGGCGAAACTCGCCTCGGCCTTTGCCGCTTCCTTCTGCTTCCCGTTTTCGGGCTGTGCCGCCATTCCCTGCATCAGCCCGATATAGGGAAGAATCGGGGTTTAGAAAGTCCCGCTGACGGTCGCCCGATAGATCAGGCCATATTTGTTGCGGCCGGTATGGGTGAAGTCCACCGGCCCGTCGCGGCGGTCGAGATAGAATATCTCGTCATAGCCCTCGGTCTGCCCGGTCAGGTTGAAAACCTGTCCGCGCACCTTCAGGCCGAAGACATCCTTATGCTCGACAAAGATCCCGTTCATCGGCCCGGTGCGGTAATTGCGGTTGAAATAATCGAGCCGGTAGAAACCATAATCGCCGCTGTCCTCGGCAAATCCGCCATAGGCCCAGTTGCTGCCGGGAATGTCATGGCGGAAGTCGAGATTCCAGAAAGTCCGGCCGCGATTGCTCATCGGGCGTTTTTCGCCGGTCAGCGGATCGCGCAGCGACGCGGTCTGCCATGCGCCGATCAGGTCGAGCTTCGCGCCCCTGATGCCGATGGCGTCGAGCAGAAGGCTGGCATTGATTTCGGTGCGCAACCGTTTGGCCGTGCCGTCGATATTGCCCGGCGCCTCGGTGGTCGCGGTGATCGGGATGCGGTCGACCAGATCGCTGATCGCCTCCAGATCGACCTTCAGCTTGATCGAACCCGTCTTGCCGAGCGACCGGTTCGCTTCCAGATTGAGCAGCCAGCTTTGCGGCGGCACCAGCCCGAAATTGCCGGCATTGGCATTGTTGTTGCGCACATCGACCGAGGCGAGGAAATCGCCAAAGTTGAGCTGCAGCACCTTGCGCTGGAAGCGGGCGCTGATGTCGAGCACCGGCGAAGCCTTCCAGCCGAGCGCGATCGAGCCCTTGGGACGGGCATAGCGCCGCGCATTGCCATTGGGGCCGGTGACGCCCAATTCGCTATACTCTGCGCCCAGCGTTGCCTGCAGCGTCAGGTCCTTGGCGATCGGACGGCCATAGGACAGGATCATCTGCCCGCGCTTCTCCTCGACGCGGGCGGTGGCATTGGGCAAGGGCACCGGCTGGAAGATGCCGCCATTGTCGAGCTGGAAAAATTCGGATTCGGCGTCGAGATAGTTGAACGCCCCTTCTGCCGAAAGCTGCCAGTCGGCTTTGCCCGCCTTCCAGCGATATTCGGCGCGCAGCACGCTTTCGCCCTCGTCGATCACCTGGTTGAAGCGCTGCGCATTTTCGGGGGAGCCGTCGCTCGGCGTCGAACGGAACAGATCCTGAAACGGACTATGTTCGAACCGGTGAAAACCGATCAGTTTCAGCCGCCCGCCACCAAGGCCGAATTCATAATCGGCACCCAGTTCGAAATTCCATTCATCCTCGCGGTCGGCGCTGACTTCGAAAATGTCGGGCACACCGGCCTGCTGCCGGTTGAATGTCCGCTGGCCGCGATATTCGTAGAATTCGAGCGCGCCATTGGCGTTCAACAGATTGCCATTGTCGCTTTTGAGCGAATAGGTGCCGGCGAGCCGCGGGCGGTCACCCTGCGAACGGGAGCGAACGTCGCGGATGAAAAGCCGGTCGCCATTCGCGTCGCGCACATCTTCATAGCCCCAGCCGCCGCCGCGATGGCCGTCCTTGTTCGACAGCCCGAGCGTGAAATCGCCCTTGCCGAGTTTGCCCGACAGATTGACTTCGCCGTTGATCCAGAAATCATCGACCCGTCGCCGCCACTGCGGACGCCAGGCAAAGCTTCCCTGCAGCGCGTCGGGCCGGGTGACGACGTTGAGCACCTGTCCGTTGAGGCCGGAGATGTTGAGCGTCGCGCCATCGGCGATCTCCAGCCGGATCACCGACGAAGCGGCGATGCGCGAGAGCGCGGTCTGCGCATCGTTGCTCTTGCCGGTGATACGCTGACCGTTGATCAGCACATTCTGGCTCGCCTCTCCCAGTCCGCGGTCGGTGCTGACCTGGCTGATGACGAAGCCGGGGATCTGCCCTGCCATGTCGAGCGCGGTTTGCGGGGCGAAGCGGCTGAATTGGGATGCCTGATATATCTGCCGCCCGTTTTCGGTGCGCGGCTCCAGATCGGTCCGGGCTTCCTCAACCTGCGGTGCGGCTGCATCGGTGTTGGCCAGGGCCGGGCTCGCAGCCGTCAGGGCAAGCACATTGGCCGAAGTCGCAAAGATACGACGGGCGCACAAATTCATCCAACCCACTCCTGTCGGGCTCTATCGGCCCTTATGCTGTGCTCCCAGTAGGGGCGGGTTAGGATTACAATTGTATTCGAACCAGTCTCGTTCGATTAGCGACTGATAATTTGGGACAAACTACATCGCCCGTCACATCCGGCGGGAAAGCAGCAACCAGGCGGCGATCGCGTTGAAGCCTGTATAGACAGCGTAAAATCCAAGGATCATTGCAGACCCCGAAAAGGCGAACAGCATCGCCCCGAGCAATATGCCGAATTCGAGGAAATAGCTGCCGTTGCGGCCGAAATGCTTGCCGAAATACAGCTTGGTATCCTCGACAAAGGGGTGGCCCGATTCAACCACTGCCTTGTGCATCGCGAAATTGGCGATGCCGAGCAGGAAGGCGACGATCAGATACATCTATCGCCTGCCGCAGGTCATCGCGACGCTGCGGGTTCAGCGCCGGGTTCGGCCTTTTCGGGGCGCAGGCTGGTGCCCGCCCGGCCACCGCGGAAGGATGAGAACCAGCTGGCCGGATTGAGCGTCGTGGCGCCGTCGAGCGAGAAGGTGATGATTTCGGCGCGCCCGCCGATCCGTTCCCATTCCACCGGACCGCCCAGCCCGATCGGTGCATCGACGCGGCTGTCGGCACTGTTGTCGCGATTGTCGCCGAGCAGATAATAATTCCCCGCCGGGATGCGGACCGGCGCGACATCGTCGGTCGAACCGCGACGGGCATCGATCGTGTCATAGCTGACGCCATTGGGCAGCGTTTCGCGCACGATGGTCACATAGCAATGCAGGCTGCCGTCGGCTTCCTGAACCAGCGCGCCGGGAAAATCGATTTCGGTGCAGGGGTTGTTGGCATCGACCGGCAGGTCCTTCACGGGTTGGGCCTCCTGCCGGATCGGCTTGCCGTTCAGATAAACCTGCCCGCTGCGCATTTCGAACAGGTCGCCGGGCAGACCGATCACGCGTTTGATATAATCCTGGTTCTTGCCCTCCGGCGTCAGGATAACGACGTCGCCGCGCTCGGGCAGCGAACCCCAGACGCGGCCCTTGCTTTCGGGCAGGGTGAAGGCAAGCGAATCGACCTCCTCGCGCAGCACCAGCCACTGAAACAGCGCCACGGGGTTGGGAATGGTGGGTGAGACAAAGCTCCAGCCATAGGCATATTTCGAAACGAACAGCCGGTCGCCGACCAGCAATGTCGGCATCATCGAGATCGAAGGAATGTAAAAGGGCTTGGCGATGAAGCTGTGAAAGCCGAGCACGGCGAGCAGCAGCCAGAACAGCCCCTTGATTTCGACCCACATCGCATGGAGCCAGCCCTGCTTTGCCGCAGCCGGGGCAGTGGGTTCGGTTTTGGTGGTACCAGGTTCGCTATTCAAAACAGTCAGGCCTTTGTCAGGGGGAGCGCTTCGATGATCACAAAGGCCTGCGCCCAGGGGTGATCATCGGTCAGCGTCAGATGAATGTGCGCCTCATAGCCATTTGGCACCATCGCGTCGAGCCGTGCCTTTGCCCCGCCGGTCAACGCCAGCGTCGGCGCGCCGGAAGGGGCGTTGACGACCCCGATATCCTTCATGAACACGCCGCGTTTGAAACCGGTGCCGACGGCCTTGCTGAACGCCTCCTTGGCGGCAAAGCGCTTGGCATAGGTTCCGGCACGGGTGAAGGGCCGGCGCCCGGCCTTGGCACGCTCGACGTCGGTAAACACGCGCTTTTCGAACCGTTCGCCAAAACGGTCGAGCGAATTCTGGATCCGTTCTATGTTGCACAGGTCGGAGCCGAGGCCGATGATCACCGCGCGGCGTCCATCAAATCGCGCATCCGGCGCACGGCATGCTCCAGCCCGTCGAAAATCGCCTCGCCGATCAGATAATGGCCGATATTGAGCTCGGCTAGCTGCGGGATCGCGGCGATGGGCTGGACATTATCATAGGTCAGCCCGTGGCCCGCATGCGGCTCGATCCCGTTCTTCGCGGCGAGCGCCGCCGCGTCGGCGATGCGTTTCAGCTCGGCCTCGATACCCGCTGCATCGCCACCGAGCCATAAAGGCGCAGCGCGACCGGTGTGCAGCTCGACCACCGGCGCGCGCAGTCGCATCGCGGCCTCGATCTGGCGCGGATCGGGTTCGATGAACAGGCTGACGCGGATGCCTGCATCGGACAGCCGCGTAACGATGGGGGCGAGCTGGTTATGTTGCCCCGCCGCGTCGAGCCCGCCTTCGGTGGTGCGCTCCTCGCGCCGTTCGGGGACGATGCAGGCCGCGTGAGGCATGTGCCTGAGCGCGATCTCCAGCATCTCCTCGGTCGCCGCCATCTCCAGATTCAGCGGCAGGCTGGTCGCCGCCTGGATACGGGCCAGATCGCTGTCGCGAATATGGCGCCGGTCCTCGCGCAGATGCGCGGTGATGCCGTCGCCGCCGACGCGTGCGACAATCTCCGCCGCGCGTACCGGATCGGGATGGTCGCCGCCGCGCGCGTTCCGGATCGTCGCAACATGGTCGATATTGACCCCGAGGCGGAGGTGGCCGGTCATGTTCAGGCCTTGCGGCTCCCGGGCTTCACCGCTTCGCTTCCTGCCAGTTCGGGCGGCAGTTCATCGGGTGCGTAGGTCGGGAAATTGAGTTCGATCAGCGGAAAGAACGGCACGCCGAGATCGACTGCGCCCGCCGAGCGGTCGACGATCGACGCCGCCGCGATCACTTCACCGCCTGCATCGCCGATCGCCTTGATCGCCTCGCGCGAGGAAAGCCCGGTGGTGACGACATCCTCGACCATCAACACCTTTTGTCCTTCGGCAAGGGCAAAGCCGCGGCGCAGGCCGAACACGCCATCGGGGCGCTCTACGAACAGCGCGTCGACACCGAGTGCGCGGCCCATTTCATGGCCGATGATGATACCGCCCATCGCGGGCGAGACGACGACCTCGATCTGGCTGCGAATATCGCGGGGCAGCTTCTGCGCGATCGCCACCGCGATCCGGCTGGCCCGCTCCGCGCTCATCAGCAGCCGCGCGCATTGCAGGTAAAAGGCGCTATGCCGTCCGGAGGAGAGCAGGAAATGGCCTTCGAGCAAAGCGTCGGCAGCGCGGAACTCTGAAAGAATTTCGTCTTCGGTCATGATATCGGGAAGGTCCTTGGTGCTTGCGCGACCTGTGCCGCGTCCTTGGCAGGGCAAATAGGTCGATTCCGCCCACAAATAAATGCAAAAATTGGTATTGAGGCTGCTTGAGGCTTGTGCCAAGCGCGCTTATAAGCCGCGCCAAATCGCGGCATAATGAAAGCGATCTATCGGTTTGGGGCGGGGTCTCCGCAGCAGGATTACGGGGCTAACGTAATGAATATTATGAAAAAGTTTGTTCTGGCATGCGGGCTGATGACGCTCCCGGCCATGGTATCGGCGCAGGCGGCGAATCCGGCTCCTGCGCCTGCTACGGCAGAGGCAAAGCAGGTTCCGGCACCGGTTCAGGCGGCTCCGGCGGCTGCGCCTGCCGCTGAAAACAAGGCTGCGGCACCCGCAGCGGCGACGGCATCTGCCGATGGTTCGCTGCCCGGCTATACCCCGATGAAGCCGACGCCCGGTATCGGCATGCCGGTCGATCGCGGCGTCGATTTCCAGGAACAGTTCAGCCCCAATGGCCATTATGCCAAATGGATGAACAATGCGATCCTGCTGCCGCTGATCACCGTGATCTCGCTGTTCGTGCTGTCGCTGCTGCTCTGGGTGGTCGTGCGTTACCGCCGGGCGGCAAACCCCGAACCGTCGAAGACGACGCACAACACCCTCATCGAAATTGTGTGGACGCTGGTGCCGGTGCTCATCCTGCTCGGCATTGCCTATCCGTCGCTGACGCTGGTGGCAAAACAGTTCAAGCCCGCGCCTGCAGAGGCGGTAACGGTGAAGGTTACCGGCTATCAATGGTATTGGGGCTACACCTATCCCGACCATGGCGGCTTCGAAGTCGTGTCGAACATGCTGCAGGAACAGTCTGCCGTGAAGGCCGGGGAGCGCTATCGTACCGACAATGACGGGCCGAGGCTGCTCGCCGTCGACAATCGCATGGTTGTGCCCGTCGGCGTTCCGATCCGTATCCAGACCACGGCTTCGGACGTGATCCACAGCTTTGCCGTGCCTGCGCTCTGGTTCAAGCTCGATGCCGTTCCGGGCCGCCTCAACGAAAAGGCGGTGACCATCCAGAAGCCGGGCGTGTATTTCGGCCAGTGTTCGGAACTGTGCGGTGCGCGCCACGGCTTCATGCCGATTGTGGTCGAAGCGCTGCCGCCGGAACAATTCGCGGCCTGGGTCAAGGCCCGGGGTGGCCAGATGCCCGGCGAAAAGGCGGCTGAAGCGGCGCCCGCGCCTGCTGCAGCTGCGCCCGCCGCTGCGGCGCCTGCTGCCGCAACCCCCGCTGCAACCGAAACTGCTCCGGCCGCCGCTCCCGCGCCGGCTGCCAAGTAATAAAGAGGTCGACCAAGATGACGACGATTGCTGCCAATCCCGCTGACCATCATGACCACGGCCATGATGCGGATCACAAGCCGGGCTTTTTTGCCCGCTGGTTCATGTCGACCAACCACAAGGATATCGGTACACTCTACCTGATCTTCGCGATTTTCGCCGGGGTCATCGGTGGATCGATCTCGGGCCTGATGCGTCTCGAACTCGCGGCGCCGGGCATCCAGTATCTTACCGGATGGGCGTCGATGATGGCCGGAAAGCAGGCATCGCTCGACGAGGCCTATCATATGTGGAACGTGCTGATCACCGCGCACGGCCTGATCATGGTCTTTTTCATGGTCATGCCCGCGATTATCGGTGGCTTCGGCAACTGGTTCGTGCCGCTGATGATCGGCGCGCCCGATATGGCCTTCCCGCGCATGAACAATATCAGCTTCTGGCTGACCGCGGTCGCCTTCATCATGCTTCTGGGCTCGACCTTCGTCCCCGGCGGCACCGGATTGGGGGCGGGCACCGGCTGGACCGTCTATGCGCCGCTTTCGACTTCGGGCTCGGTCGGCCCTGCGGTCGACATGGCGATCTTCTCGCTCCACCTTGCGGGTGCAGCGTCGATCCTGGGTGCCGTCAACTTCATCACCACCATTTTCAACATGCGCGCACCGGGGATGACCATCCACAAGATGCCGCTGTTCGTCTGGTCGGTGCTGGTGACCGCATTCCTGCTGTTGCTCGCGCTGCCGGTGCTTGCTGCCGCCATCACCATGTTGCTGGTTGATCGCAACTTCGGCGGTGCCTTCTTCGATGCCGCTGCCGGTGGTGACCCGATCCTGTACCAGCATCTGTTCTGGTTCTTCGGCCATCCCGAAGTCTATATCATGATCCTGCCGGGCTTCGGCATTGTCAGCCAGATCGTCGCAACCTTCAGCCGCAAGCCGGTCTTCGGCTATCTCGGCATGGCCTATGCGATGGTCGCGATCGGCGTGGTCGGCTTTGTCGTGTGGGCGCACCACATGTACACGATCGGCATGAGCGTCGAGATGAAGATGTACTTCACGGCAGCGACGATGGTGATCGCGGTTCCGACCGGCATCAAGATTTTCAGCTGGATCGCCACCATGTGGGGCGGCTCGCTGAGCTTCAAGACGCCGATGGTCTGGGCGCTCGGTTTTATCTTTATGTTCACCGTCGGTGGCGTGACCGGCGTCGTGCTCGCCAATGGCGGGGTCGACGACAATCTGCACGACACCTATTATGTCGTCGCGCACTTCCACTATGTGCTCTCGCTGGGTGCGGTGTTCGCGCTGTTCGCCGGTTTCTATTACTGGTTCGGCAAGATGTCCGGCCGCATGCTCAACGAGTTCCTTGGCCATCTGCACTTCTGGGTGTTCTTCATCGGCGTGAACGTGCTGTTCTTCCCGATGCACTTCCTGGGCCAGCAGGGCATGCCGCGTCGCTATCCCGACTATCCGGATGCCTTCGCACATTGGAACCATATTGCGTCGATCGGCTATGCGATCATGGGCGTGGGCGTGATCATCTTCTTCATCAATGTCTTCTGGTCGCTCGTGGCCGGCCGCAAGGCGGAAGGCAATTACTGGGGTGAAGGCGCAACCACGCTCGAATGGACGCTGTCGAGCCCGCCGCCCTTCCACCAGTTCGAAACGCTTCCGGTGATCAAATAGCGCCGGAAAATTCCCCTCCCGCGTGCGGGAGGGGAGGGTAGTGACAATGACGATTGCGACGAACAACATCAGTCTTCCCGCAGATTGGCGGGATTTCTGGGCGCTGACCAAGCCCCGGGTGATGTCGCTCGTCGTATTCACCGCCTTGTGCGGATTGCTGGCGGCGCCGGGGTCGATCCATCCGGTGCTGGGCTTCACCGCGATCCTGTGCATCGCAACCGGGGCCGGGGCTTCGGGCGCGCTCAACCAGTGGTATGAGGCGGAACTTGATGGCAGGATGAAGCGCACCGCCGGGCGCCCGCTGCCCGATGGCCGGATGGAGCGCGAATCGGCGCTGCAGTTCGGCATTGGACTGGCCGCTTTTTCGGTCGGCATCATGGGCGTCGCGGTGAACTGGCTGTCCGCCGGAATCCTTGCCTTCTCGATCTTCTTCTACGCGGTTGTCTATACGATGTGGCTGAAGCCCAACACGCCGCAGAATATCGTGATCGGCGGGGCTGCCGGGGCTTTCCCGCCGGTTATCGGCTGGGCTGCGGTGACGGGTGACGTGACGCTGTTGCCCGCGCTGATGTTCGCGCTCATCTTTTTCTGGACGCCGCCCCATTTCTGGTCGCTCGCCCTGTTCATGAAATCGGATTATGGCGCGGCGGGTATCCCGATGCTGCCCAATGTTGCTGGCCAGCGCGCCACGCGCAACCAGATTTTCGGCTACAGCTTCGTGCTGGCGGCGGTCGCGCTCCTGCCCTGGCTGCTGGGGATGACGGGAACGCTTTATGGTGTCACGGCGCTCGTGCTGAACCTGCTGTTCCTCGCGCTGGCCTTTGCCGTATGGCGCAGCGAAACCACCGAAGCCGCAGCGATGAAGGCCGAAAAGCGGCTGTTCGCATTCTCGATCCTTTATCTTTTCATCGCTTTCGCCGCGCTCGCGCTCGACCGGATGCTGCTGGCATGAGCGAGCAGGACATCGACATGGGACCGCGCAAGGTCGGTGACCTCAGCCTTGAGGAAAGCCGCGCTGTCCGCGCACGGCAGGCCGGTCGTGCACGCGCGATGGCGCTGGTGCTGTTCGGCCTGTGCATCCTGTTTTTCGCCATCACCATCGTCAAGATCGGGGTCTGGGGATGAACGGACATCAGGCCCTGGCAAAGCGGTCCAATCTCAAGGTCGGGTTGCTGGCGGCCAGCATCGCCGTCGGCATGGTCGGTGTGGGTTTCGCCGCGGTTCCGCTCTACCGCATATTCTGTCAGGTCACCGGTTTTGGCGGCACGACCATGCGGGTCAGCGAGGCGCAGGCGGCCACAATAGCTGTCAGCGACAAGACGATTGTCGTCCGCTTTGATGCCAACCAGCGCGGTCTGCCATGGGATTTCAAGCCCGAACGGCCGACCGATACGGTCAGCATCGGCGCGCGCGACATGTCGGTGTTCATCGCCGAAAATCTTTCGGATCAGCCGATCAAGGGCATGGCGACATTCAATGTCAGCCCGGCCCAGGCAGGCAAATATTTCAACAAGGTGCAATGCTTCTGCTTTACCGAGCAGACGCTGCAGCCGAAACAGCGGGTACGCATGCCCGTGCTCTATTATGTCGATCCGAAGATCATGACCGATCCCGATACCCGGGACATCGAAGAAATTACGCTCAGCTATACCTTCTATCCCGTAGACCAAGCGGGCAAGGGAAGCTAAGGGCAAGGTTGAAAACAGGTTAGGGAATAGGGAAGCAAGCCATGGCCGGTGCCAAGAACCACGATTATCACATTCTGCCGCCGAGCGTCACGCCGCTGATTGGCTCGTTCGCGGCGCTGACCATGTTCTTCGGGCTTGTGATGATGTTCCAGCCCAAGGTCCTGGGCGGCTATGGCAGCCTCGTCTTCGGCGCAGGCGTTATCGGCGTGCTCTATACCTTCTGGACCTGGTGGAGCGATGTTATCCGCGAGGCGCATGCCGGCGATCACACGCCCGTCGTACAGCTGCATCTGCGTTACGGCATGATCCTGTTCATTGCTTCCGAAGTGATGTTTTTCGTCGGCTGGTTCTGGGCCTGGTTCGATTATTCGCTGTTCCCCGTGCCGCTGCAGATCGAAATCGACCACGCAACCCATGCATTCACCGTGACCAACCAACTGGGTCAGGATGGTGCCGCAGCGCTGGCACATTGGCCGCCAAAGGGCATGCAGGTGTTCGACGCCTTCAGCCTGCCCCTGCTCAACACGATGATCCTGCTCTGTTCGGGCACCACGGTAACCTGGGCGCACCACGCGCTGATCAACGGTGACCGCAAGGGTCTGATCAACGGCTTGTGGCTGACCATCATTCTCGGCGTGCTGTTCTCCTGCGTGCAGGCCTACGAATATGCCACCGCGCCTTTCCCCTTTGCCGGTCTGAACTATGGTTCGTCCTTTTTCATGGCGACCGGCTTCCACGGCTTCCACGTGATCGTCGGCACGATCTTCCTGATCGTCTGCCTGGCGCGCGCCTATGCGGGACACTTCACCCCGAAACAGCATTTCGGTTTCGAAGCGGCTGCCTGGTACTGGCACTTCGTCGATGTCGTCTGGCTGTTCCTGTTCGTCGTCGTCTATGTCTGGGGCGGCTGGGGTGCGCCGGTCCACTGATGGCATCGGCCATTACCGGCGATGAGCGAACCACAACCACAAAAAGGGCAGCCGGGCTTGGTCCAGGCTGCCCTTTTGGGTCTTTGCCCCGAATGTGGTGCCAAGACCCTGTTTGCCGGCCCGGCCCGATTCGCCCCGCGCTGTGACAATTGCGGGCTCGATTATTCGGCGTTCAATGTCGGGGATGGTCCGGCTGCCTTTCTGACAATGGGGTTGGGCGCGATCGTCATCGTTCTTGCCGTCCTGCTGGAACTGGCCGCGCATCCGCCATTCTGGGTGCATGCGCTGATATGGGTGCCGCTGACCTGCCTGCTGGTGGTGTTGTCGCTGCGCGTGTCGAAAGGCGCGCTCCTCATTGCCGAGCACCGCAATCGTGCGGCTGAGGGAATATTGGCCGACAGGGGCGACCGGTCGTGAAGCTGAAGCTGCCCCTTGTTCCGACCGTCATTGTCGGGCTGGCCATCGCCACCATGGTCGCACTCGGTATCTGGCAGCTCCAGCGCAAGGCAGAGAAAGAGGCGCTGATTGCACTCTATGCCGCCAATGCCGGACGGCCACCCATTGCCTTTCCCGCTGTGGCACCGGTACGGGATTCGGAGATGTTCCGCAGATCGACGCTGAACTGCCTGGAAGTCGTCGGCTGGCAAAGCGTTGCCGGACGTGACCGCCAGGGCAAGCCGGGATTCCAGTATATCGCCGACTGCAGGACCGGGGCCGAAGGGCCGGGCGCGCTGGTCGCCTTTGGCATCGGCGATCGCCCCGATCTGAAACCCGGCTGGAAAGGCGGGGTTGTCAGCGGAACGCTGATCACCGAGCCGAGCCGCTACGGGGTGATAGAGCGCGCATTTGGCAAGGTTCCGATACCCCGGCCGATGATCGTCGCCGAAAGCGCGCCAGAAGGCATGCGTCCGGTCGCGCAGCCCGATCCGAACGGCATCACCAACAATCATCTGTCTTATGCCGTGCAGTGGTTCTTCTTCGCCGCCGCTGCGCTGGTCATCTATCTGCTGGCGCTGCGCCGACGGCAATCGGGCCATTGACCGTTCCGGCGGATACGGCATTCTGGTTGGTGGCCGGGCTGGCGATTTTGCTGGTGGGGCTGGCCAAGGGCGGCTTTGCCGGGCTTGGCGCCGTGTCGATGCCATTGATCGCGCTGGTGATGGACCCGGTACAGGGTGCCGCGATGCTGCTGCCGATATTGATGGTGCAGGATGTCGTCAGCGTCTGGTCGTTCCGCAAGGAATATGATCGCGCGCTGTTGTGGCAAATGCTGCCGGGCGCCGCGCTCGGCATTTTCCTTGGCTGGCTGTTCGCCAATTCGGTTTCGACCGATGCGGTCAAGGGACTGGTCGGGCTGATCGCGCTGGCCTTCGGGCTTTATCGCCTGGTCGAAAACCGGCTGGGCACGGCGGGCTGGGCGATGGGCATGCCCGCATGGGTCGGCACATTCTGGGGCGGCGTTGCAGGCTTTACCAGCCATGTCGCGCATGCGGGCGGGCCCCCGTTCCAGATCTGGGCGCTGTCGCGCAACCTGCCGCACACGATCTTCATCGGTTCGTCGGCGATCTTCTTCGCCGCCGTCAACTATATGAAAGTACCAGCCTATCTGGCGCTCGGCCAGTTCACGACCGAGACATTGTGGCTGACCGCCTATTTCATGCCGCTGGCAATCCTCAGCACGTTTGCGGGGGTGGTTTTGGTGCGCCGCGTATCGCCGGAGCGCTTCTATCTCGCGATCAACCTGCTGATGATCGCGGTTGGCACCGAACTGGTCCGCGAAGCGCTGTTCTGACCGACGCCCCCGCCGCTATTTCGGCGCGAGAACCATCAGCATCTGCCGACCTTCGAGGCGGGGATAGGCCTCGACCTTGGCGGTTTCGGCCATGTCTTCGGCAACCCGCTGCAGCAGGGCCATGCCGAGTTGCTGGTGCGACATTTCACGCCCGCGAAACCGCAGCGTGACCTTCACCTTGTCGCCCTCGCCGATGAACTCGACGATCTTTTTCATCTTCACCATATAGTCATGGTCGTCGATGTTCGGACGCATCTTGATCTCCTTGATCTCCTGCGTCTTCTGGCTCTTGCGGGCGAGATTGGCCTTTTTCTGGGCCTCATATTTGAATTTGCCGACGTCGAGGAACTTGCAGACCGGCGGGTCGGCGTTGGGCGATACTTCGACAAGATCAAGGCCGACTTCGGCGGCCTGTGCAATTGCTTCGCGGGTGTACATCACCCCCAGATTTTCGCCTTCTTCATCGATCACGCGAACCTTGTCGCTCTGGATGAATTCATTATAGCGCGGTCCACTCTTGACCGGGGGCGTCAACATGCGCCGTTGAACTGGGGCAGCGATAGCAATTACTCCTGAGACTGATGGTGTGCCGCCCTTACAGGCAAATGCGTTACAAATAAAGGGGCGGCCGCATCACCTGTTGCTTTTGTGCACAGGCGTTGCAGCGATGCAACTGGGGTTTCAGCCACCGGATTTCAACCACCGCATTTCAGGCAGGCACGGGGGGATCGCTATGGTCCGCCATGGCAGCAAGCGCCTCGTCCGGCACTGACAACATCATTTTGTAACGGTCGTCGGGATAGGCCATGTGCGGCTTGGCCGGATCATATGCGGGCTGGCGCACCGTTCCGCCCGCGCCGTCATAGCTGTCGGGATTCGCATAGGCCTTCGCCTCGTCGGCGCTGATCCCGACCTTGGCCAGCACCGAAGGATCGACCCAGCGATCGGCCGTCACCGGCATTCCCGGGCACGCGACCTCCAGCGTCATCTGTTCGGGTCCGGCGAAATAGATCGATTTGCACATGCCATGGTTCAACGGCCCGATGACATTGACGCCCTTGGCGCGGATCCGGTCGCGCATTGCGATCAGCCGGTCTTCGTCCCCCACATAAAATGCCAGATGCTGCATCGTTCCCGGCGCGCTGTTGCCGGCCCCGGTGCCGGCATGGGTCAGGCCTAGCGTGATGGGCGTTTCTGCGGTTTCGGGCAGTTGCACCAGCGAGAAATAACAACCGCCGTCAAGCTTCAGAAAGGCATGGATGCCGCCCGGCACGCCATGCATGTCGAATATCGCCACCAGCGGCGCCCCCAGCACGTCGGAGAAAAATTCGATCTGCCGCTTCATGTCGCCGGTCATGATGGCGATGTGGTGAATGCCCGTCGGCTGAACCATAAGTCTTGCCTTTCCGCTTTCTTCCGCGCCAATGTGCCCAAGAGAGGAGAGTTTGCAAATGGAAATCGTGCGCACGCCCTATGCGGTGGTCTATAAGGAAGAATCGGCGTTCAAGGATGTCTATGGCGGCGCGGGCGGCAGCGTCTTTGTCGAATGCATGGCGATTGCGCCAAAAGACGTGCCGTCGAAGCGCGCCATTGTCTTCACCCATCCGATCGGCGGCGGCTCGTTCCTGCCGCTAGTGACCGCGCTGGCCGCAGGCGGCCATCATGTGCTCTATGTAAACCCGCGCTATCGCGGCAATGATAGTGCGCTCATCATGGAAAAATGCATCAGCGACCTTGCTGCCGCGCTGCGCCATGCGCGCGACCGGCTGGGCTATGAACAGTTCATCCTCGGCGGCTGGTCGGGGGGCGGGTCAATGTCGCTTTTCTATCAGGATCAGGCCGAGAACCCGACGATCACGCATACGCCTGCGGGCGACGCCTATGACCTGACGGCGATCGAAATGCCAAAGGTCGACGGCATCATGCTGCTCGCTGCGCATATCAGCCGGGCAATGACGCTCACCGAATGGATCGACCCGTCGATCCTCGACGAGAATGCGCCGTTCGTGCGCGATCCTGAACTCAATATCTACGATCCAGCCAACCCGCACCAGCCACCCTATGACGATGCCTATGTCGCCCGCTGTCGCACCGCGCAGATCGCGCGCAACCGGCGGATCACCGCCTGGGTGAAGAACGAATTGGCGGCCATCCGTGGCGGCGATACCCCCCATGCAGAGCGCGCTTTCGTGGTCCACGGCACGATGGCCGATGTCCGCTGGACCGATCCGTCGCAGGATCCGTCCGACCGGCGGCCTTATGAATGCTATCTGGGTGTGCCCAAGGTTGCCAATGACGGGCCGGTGGGCCTTGCGCGCTTCTCGACCCTGCGCAGCTGGCTGTCGCAATGGAGCTATGACGACACCAACGCGACCGGGCTTGGCA
>JADLBY010000004.1 GCA_020847445.1 Sphingomonadaceae bacterium
CGGTGACGAAGCGGCACATGAACTATTGCGCGAGGCCGATCCGGTGCGAAACCAGTGTCTGCAACGCATTTCGGCATTTTTTGATCGGCAGGCGCCGAAAATATGACATGCTTTGATGTGGCGATAGTGGGCGCCGGGATCGCCGGGGCCAGCCTTGCCGCCGAGTTGTCGCCGATGCGTTCGGTGCTGCTGCTCGAGGCAGAGGACTTTCCCGGCTATCACTCGACCGGCAGGTCGGCGGCATTCTGGAGCGAAACCTATGGCGGACCGGCGATCCAGCCGCTGACATCGGCGTCCTATGCCTTCCTGTCCGCTCCGCCGCCGCAATTTGCGGATCAGGGCTTTCTGAAACCGCGCGGTGCGCTGCATATCGGCACCGGTGAAAATGGTGCCGACGCCGAGGCCATGGTCGCGGATTTCGCGGCAAGTTCTGTGCACCTGGACCGGCTGGAACCTGCCCAGATCGGGCAATATCTGTCTGGCCGTCGGCATGGCTGGGACGTTGCGCTGTGGGAACCGGATTGTTCCGATATCGACGTTGCCGGGCTGCATCAGGCCTATCTGAAGGCGGCAAGGCGCGCGGGGTGCGAACTGCATTGCCGTGCCCGCGTCGAGGCGCTTGGTTTCCGTTCGGGGCGGTGGCAGATCGAAACCCGGGCAGGGCCATTTGAGGCGCGGGTTGTGGTGAATGCCGCCGGGGCCTGGGCCGACGAAATCGCGCAACTCGCCGACATAGGGATGTTGCACATTCAGCCCTTCCGCCGGACGATGCTGCAGGTGGAGGTGTCGCCGTCAGCGCCCGCCAGCCTGCCGCTTGTGGTCGGGCTGGACGGCAGTTTCTATTTCAAGCCCGAAGCGGGGGGAAGGCTGTGGCTCAGCCCGCACGACGAAATCCCCGATGCCGCCTGCGATGCGGCGCCCGCCGAGCTGGAGGTTGCCCGGGCGCTGGCGCGGTTTGAGGAGGTGGTCGACTGGAAGGTCGAAAGGATCGAACGAAAATGGGCCGGGCTTCGCAGCTTCGCGCCGGACCGCAAGCCGGTTATCGGTCGCGATCCGGCCAATGAGCAGTTCTTCTGGCTTGCCGGGCAGGGGGGCTTTGGTATCCAGACCGCACCCGCGGTCGCGCAGTTGTCCGCCGCATTGCTGTTGGATGCGGCAACGAACTCGCGGATCGACCCGCTTGCCTATTCCCCTGTGCGTTTCCGCTGAATTTACACGGCCGGGCCTTGCCTGCACCGTCGGCCCCGCTAGTATGACAAGGCAGCAGCAGGAAAGGATGAGGCACTATGGCCCACTATTTCGAGATCAAGCAGAACAAGGCGGGCGAATATGTCGCCTACTTCAAATATAACAGCGAAACGATATTCTGGACCGAAGGCTATAAGAGCAAGGCATCGGCCAAGAACGCCATCGAATCCGTGCAGAAAAATGGTCCCGGCGCGGAAGTCCGCGAAGGCTGAATCCGATAGGTCCTGACCCTAGTTCCCGATCGCCTCGGCAGCGGCGCTGGCCAGGCGATCGGCCCGCTCATTCTCGGGATGGCCGTTATGGCCCTTGACCCACACCCATTCGACTTTGTGACGCCCGGCTGCCTCGATCAGTTCGTGCCACAGATCGGCATTGCGCACGGGCTGTTTTGAAGCATTTTTCCAGCCATTGCGCTTCCAGCCCTCAACCCATTTCGTGATCCCGTCGAGCACATATTTGCTGTCGGTGTGCAGCTTCACCGCGCATGGTTCGATCAGCAGATTGAGCGCCTGGATCGCGGCGGTCATTTCCATCCGGTTGTTCGTGGTGTCGGGATCGCTGCCCGAAACTTCCTTTTCATGCTTGCCATAGCGCACCACGGCCCCCCATCCGCCGGGGCCGGGGTTGCCCTTGCAGGCACCGTCGGTGAAGATTTCGATTGTTTTCATGCTGTAGCTCCGAAGATGTCACCGCTTGCCACGCGTCTGTAGAAACGGAGCCTGCGATAAAAGGCCAGCGGATCCTTGCGGGTAACCAGCGCGTCGGCGGGCGTATTGATCCAGTCGAACAGGCGCGTCAGCAGAAAGCGCAGTGCGGCACCGCGCGCCAGGGCCGGAAAGGCCTGCTTCTCGGCATCGGTCAGTTCGATCACCGAGCGATATCCGGCGATCAGCGCAGCGCCGATATCTGCAGCATATTCCCCGCCATCGTTGCTGAAACTCCACGCTGCATGGGTCACGGCCAGGTCATAGGCGCGGAAGTCGGTGCAGGCGAAGTAGAAGTCGATCAGTCCGCCAACATCATTGCCGCGAAACAGCACATTATCGGGAAACAGATCGGTATGCACGGCTGTCTGTGGCAGGCCTGACGGCCAGTTTTTGGCCAGCCAGTCGCATTCGGCGGCAATGTCTGCGGCCAGCCCGTCCTGCAGCGCGTCGGCTGCGGCCGCATCGCAACGGTCGAACAGCGGCCGCCAGTCGGCCTGACCGAGCGGGTTGGGTTTGGTTTCGGCAAAATCCGCCACGGCCAGATGCATCCGGGCCAGGCTTCTGCCGACAGCCTCTGCCTGCGCTGCCGTGGGCTCCGACACCGAAATACCCGGCAGGAACTCGATCAGGCAGGCTTTTTTGCCCTTCACATCCTGCAACCAGCCGCCGTCGCGATCATCGATGAAACGGGGCACCGGCGATCCGGCATTGTGCAAATGCGCAAGCAGGTTGTGAAAATAGGGGAGGTCCGCCGGATCGACACGGCTTTCGTAGAGCGTCAGGATGAAGCGGGCCCGGTCGGTTTCGAGCAGATAATTGCTGTTTTCGACCCCTTCGGCGATGCCCTTCAGCGAAACCAGCCTGCCCACGTCATACCGGTCGAGCAGCTTTGCCGCAGCTTCGGCACTGACCTGGGTATAGACAGCCATCAGGCCGCGTCGGCGCGGGTCGCAAGCTCCCGCGGTAATTTGAATATGATGCTTTCTTCGGCGGTGACGACCTGTTCTTCGCGGACATCAAATCGTCCCGAAATATGGGTGATGAACTGGCGGACCAGTATTTCAGGGGCGGACGCTCCGGCGGTAATGCCAAGCGTGCCGACACCATCCAGCCAGACAAAATCGATATCTTCCGCCCGCTGGACAAGGCGTGCGGGTGTACCCGATCGCTCCGCAACTTCTACCAGCCGTAGCGAATTGGAGCTGTTCGGCGCCCCGATCACCAGCACAAGGTCGCACCGCCCCGCAATCGCCTTGACCGCAGCCTGCCGGTTGGAGGTCGCGTAGCAGATGTCTTCGCCTTTGGGGCCTGTAATGCCCGGAAAGCGGCGTTGCAGCGTCGCGACGATATCTGCCGTGTCGTCGACCGAGAGCGTTGTCTGGGTCAGGAACGCAAGGTCGGTGCCGTCGGCGATCTGGACGGCTTCGGCATCCTCGACCGTCTCGACCAGCGTCATCGCGCCCTGCGGGACCTGACCGAATGTGCCGATGACTTCGGGATGGCCGCGATGCCCGACAAAAATGATGTGGCGTCCTGCCTCTACCTGGCGCTCCGCCTGGCGATGCACTTTCGAAACGAGCGGGCAGGTGGCATCGAAATAGGAAAGGCCCCGACTTTCGGCATCGACAGGAACCGATTTCGGAACGCCATGCGCGGAAAAAACGACATGGGCACCGGCGGGCACCTCGTCCAGCTCGTCGACGAAAATGGCCCCTCTTGCCTTCAGGCTATCGACCACGAACCTGTTGTGCACGATTTCGTGGCGGACATAAACCGGCGCGCCATGACGTTCCAGCGCCTGTTCGACAATCTGGATCGCGCGGTCGACGCCTGCGCAGAAACCGCGCGGGGCGGCCAGCAATATGTGCAGCGGCGGTCGGGAAGGGTTTTGTTCAGTCATCGGCAATGTCATTTAGATAGTGTCGCGCCTCTGGCCAAGGACTTTCCCTTGTTGCACAGTTTGGGAAGCGCCGATAAAGACCCTGCAAGGTTTACAGGCCTCATGTTGATTGAAGGGAAACTGCCCATGAATTCTGCCCGTTTCGCTCTGCCGCTGGCTGCGCTGGTACTCGCAGGATGCGCAGGCGACGGCGAACTGGACCTGAGTTCGGGCGTCGGGTTCACGGCCACCCGGACGGGTTGCCCCACGGTGGCGGTGGCCGAAGGGACCGGGGACATAACCCTGTTCAACGCAGGCGGCGGCCAGACGGCAGATTCGGTCGACGTGGTAGCCACGATCACGAAGATTCGGCCGTCGTGCAATACGGCGGGAGAGAAAATATATTCGGTTGCCGATTTCGAAGTGCAGGCCCGTCGCGCCAGCGCCGGTGGCGCGCGCACGCTGACCTTGCCCTATTTCTCGACCGTCGTGCAGGGCGGGACAGCGGTGGTGGCGAAGCGCATCGGCCAGGTCACGATAAACTTCGCGGATGGCGCGCAGCGCGCCAGCGCGTCGGCAAAGGCCGCCAGCTATATCGATCCGGCGGCTGCGGCGCTGCCGCCCGAAATTGTCCAGAAACTGACCCGGAAGCGCAAGGGCGGGGATGCCGATGCCGCGCTCGATCCCATGGCCGATCCCGAGGTGCGGGCCGCCATCCAGCGGGCCAGCTTCGAACTTCTGGTTGGCTTTCAGCTTTCCGAGGACCAACTCCGATATAATGTGACCCGATAGCGGCGGGCCCATGAAGGGGCCGCCCGGCCCCCTTTTTCTTTTCCGTGGCATGGACTAGGGGGCAGCAGACTCTGCGCGCCCGCGTTCATCTTTTCAGGAAAAGACCCCAGTGACCATTTTTGCCCAGTTTGCCGCCCATGTGAATACCGCCCTCGACGCGCTCGAAGCCGCCGGTCTGTTGGCCGTTGGCCTTGATCGCAAGGCTGTAACCGTGGAGCCGCCCCGCGATCCTTCGCATGGCGACCTGGCGACCAACGCAGCCATGGTGCTTGCCAAACCGGCAGGAACCAATCCGCGCGCGCTGGCCGAGGCAATCGCCGCAGAGCTTGGCAAGGTTTCCGGGGTCCGGGCCGTGGAAATTGCCGGTCCGGGTTTCCTCAATCTCAGGCTCGACCCCGCGATCTGGCTTGATGAATTGCGCGCCATTGCTGCGCAGGGTGACGATTATGGCCGGTCGGGGCTGGGCACCGGCAAGACCGTCAATGTCGAATATGTTTCGGCCAATCCGACGGGGCCGATGCATATGGGGCATTGCCGTGGTGCCGTTGTCGGCGATGCGCTTGCCAATCTGCTGCAATTTGCGGGCTATAAGGTCACGCGCGAATATTATGTCAACGACGCGGGCGGGCAGGTCGATGTGCTCGCCCGGTCCGTCCATCTGCGTTACCGCGAGGCGCTGGGCGAGGATGTTGGCGCGATACCGGATGGGCTCTATCCGGGTGACTATCTGGTGCCGGTCGGGCAAAAGCTCGCTGCCGAATATGGCGACAAATTTGTTGCGGCCCCCGAAAGTGCGTGGCTGGAAACATTCCGCCAGACCGCCGTTGCCATGATGATGGACATGATCCGTTCGGATCTCGCTCTGCTGGGCATTCATCACGATATTTTCGCGTCCGAAGCCGAAGTGCAGCGCGCGAAGAAGCCCGAGGCGGCCGAAGCCTTTCTGCGTGAGCGTGGACTGGTCTATGATGGCGAGCTTGAACCGCCCAAGGGCGAACCCGATCCCGATTGGGAGCCGGTAACGCTGCCGCTGTTCAAATCGACATTGTTCGGTGACGATCAGGATCGCCCGATCCGCAAGTCGGATGGCAGCTGGACCTATTTCGGCGCCGACATGGCCTATCATTTCCAGAAAGCGCAAAATGCCGACCGGCTGATCGACATCTGGGGTGCCGACCATGCCGGAACGGTCAAGCGGATCAAGGCGTCGGTCGAGGCGCTGACCGGCGGTTCGGTCGATTTCGACGTCAAACTGGTGCAGATGGTGCGCCTGCTGCGCGGCGGCGAGCCGATCAAGATGTCCAAACGGGCCGGCAATTTCGTGACGCTGGCCGATGTTGTGCGCGAAGTCGGCAAGGATGTCGTCCGCTTCACCATGCTGACGCGCAAGGCCGATGCGCAAATGGATTTCGATTTTGCGAAGGTGGTCGAGGCATCGAAGGACAATCCGGTCTTCTATGTGCAATATGCGCATGCCCGGATCTGCTCGACGCTGCGCAAGGCCGAGGCGGAGGAAGGGTTCAAGCCGGGGGCGGAGCATCTGCACCTGTTGGGCGCCGAAGAACTGGCGCTGGTGCGCGAAGCCGCCAATCTCCCTCGCGTCGTGGAAGCCGCGGCCAAGGCAGGCGAGCCGCACCGCATCGCATTCTTCCTGGGCGACCTCGCGGCGGCGTTCCACGCCTATTGGAACCTCGGTAACGACCGGCCGGACAAGCGGTTCATATTGGCACAATCCCCAGAATTGAGTAGCGCAAGACTTTTCTTGGCGGAAAGATTGGGGCAAGTTGTGCGCAATGGTCTGCGCTTGATGGGTGTCGAAGCCGCAACGCAGATGTGACCGGAGGGAAGTGCAAGCGATGACCGACAGCAATCGCGACGAAGATTTGGGCCTGGACGATCCTGATCGTCTGCCCTGGCTCGAAACCGCCGACGGCTATGAATATGAGGAAAGCGCCTCGCCGCTGAAGGTGGCCGGACTGGTGCTGGCCGGTCTGGCGCTGCTGGCTGCTATCGTCGGTGGCATTTACTGGCTGCAGCGCAACCAGTCGGGCGGCGCGTCAGGCAATGGCGAACTGATCGCCGCGCAGGAAGGCGATTACAAGGTCGCGCCTGCCGATCGCGAAGGCAAGAATTTCGAGGGCGAAGGCGATGCTGCCTTCGCCGCCAGTGAAGGCAAGAAGGTCGAGGTATCGATCGATCCGGCCAAAGCCAAGGCTGCCGCACAGGCGACGCAACACACCCCGGGCGCTGCACCCGTCAAGGATGGGCCTGCGCCAGCAGGGTCGGGCTTTGTCCAGTTGGGGGCGTTCAGCGATTCCGCCAAGGCCGATCAGGCCTGGGCTGCAATGGGCAAGCGTTTCGGCTTCCTCTCGGGCCTCAACCGCCGCATCGCCGAAGGTGCTTCCGAAGGCGGGCGCAAGGTTTACCGGCTGCAGGCTGTGACCGCCAACCCGGCGGCTGCGCAGCAATTGTGCGCCAAACTGAAGGCCGCTGGCGAAAATTGCATGGTGGTCAGGTAATCGCCGAAAGGCGGATTTGCCTTCATTGGGGGATGAGGGCATTTTCGGCCGTGGAGCAGGGCATCGCTCCACGGCCTATTTTTTGCGGTTTTGCACAGGTTTCGCCCGTAATGGCAGGCGGTGCGCTTGTCAGTAGGTTCAAGCGGACCTAACTTTTCGCCAGGAAAATTCGGAGTTCGGTCCAGTCATGAAACCAGTCATATTCGGGCTGTCGGGTGAAGAACTGACCAGCGACGAACACGCCCTGTTCGCCGATGTAAACCCTGTCGGATACACATTATTCCGGCGCAACATCCGCGACCGGGCTCAGTTGCGCGCGCTGACCGATTCGTTGCGCGCGCTGCATGGGCGTGACGATGTCCTGATATTTGTCGATCAGGAAGGCGGGCGGGTGATGCGGATGCAGCCGCCGATCTGGCCCGATTTTCCGCCCGGATCAGCCTTTGATGCGCTGTACGATATTTCCGCGATGACGGCGATCGAGGCGGCCCGGATCAACGCCGAAGCGCTGGGGCTGGTCCTCAACGAAGTCGGGATCACGGTCAACTTTCTGCCGGTGCTCGATGTGCGTGTGCCCGATACGACACCCGCAATAGGTGATCGCGCGATGGGATCGGACCCGATGCGCGTTGCGGCGCTTGGCCGCGCGGTTCTCGATGGTCTCGAGAAGGGTGGGGTGGCCGGCGTTATCAAGCATATGCCGGGGCACGGTCGCGCGGCGGTCGACAGCCATTTTGAACTGCCGCATGTTCGTGCGGCACGCGAAACTCTCGAACAGGACATTGCGCCGTTCCGGGCGCTCAACGCCGCGACAATGGGGATGACGGCGCATGTCGTCTATGATGCCTGGGACAGCGGGAATTGCGCCACCATGTCACCCACGGTCATCCGCGACATCATTCGCGGCGACATCGGTTTTGACGGTCTGTTGATGAGCGATGACCTCGAAATGAAGGCGCTGAAAGGCGACGTGCCGACCCACGCCGTCGATTGCATCGCCGCAGGGTGCGACGTCGCGCTCAACTGTTGGGGGCGGTTGGGCGAAATGGTCGCGATCGCTGAACGGCTGCCTGATATTTCGGATGACGCGCGGCGCCGGTTCGACGCAGCGACGGCAGCACTGCCGTCAATTGCCTTTGACCAGCAGCGGCTCGACCATCTGCTCGCCAGACGGGATGAACTGCTTGCGCTGGCGGCCCATCTGTCGGATGCAAAGGCGACACATGCAGAGACCGGCGCATCATGGGCCTAGATGAAGATATCGAATTCGACGCCGCTGATGCCGCGCCGCCCGAGGGTGGGGACGACAGCGAGCGTCTAACGATCGATATCGATGGCTGGGAAGGCCCGCTCGATCTGCTGCTTACGCTGGCGCGCACGCAAAAGGTTGATCTGCGCCAGATTTCGATCCTCCAGCTTGTCGAGCAATATCTGGGCTTTATCGAGAATGCCCGCGCGCTGAAGCTGGAGCTTGCGGCCGATTATCTGGTGATGGCGGCGTGGCTCGCCTATCTCAAATCGGCACTGCTGCTGCCCAAGGATCCCGAAATCGATCCGTCGCCGGAAGAACTGGCGCTGCGCCTGCAATTGCGGCTGGAGCGGCTGAACGCAATGCGCGAGAGCGGTGCGCGGCTGATGGCGCGCGACCGCATCGGTCGTGACATTTTCCTGCGCGGCGCGCCCGAAGGGCTGCGCGTCGTGCGCACGACCGCCTGGGATTGCAATTTCTTTGAACTGCTGTCCGCCTATGGCCAGATCCAGGCGCGCAATGCGCCCGTCATGCATGTGGTCAAACGCCGCGCGGTGATGACCCTGGAAGAGGCGCTGGATCGCGTCTCGGCGATGCTCGGCCATGCGCTTGACTGGACGCAATTGGAGGCATTTCTGCCGCCCGATGCTGAACCGGCGCTGCGTCGCTCGGCGCTGGCGTCCAGCTTTCTGGCAATGCTCGAACTGGCAAAGCAGGGCAGGGTGGAGTTGCAGCAGGCGTCCAGTTTTGCGCCGCTGCTGGTGAAGCGGAGTGCGGGGGCAGCAATATGATGATCGAACATGATCCGGCAGTGCGGGCGGTGGAAGCGACGCTGTTTGCCGCAGATGCACCGATGTCGATCGACCAGATCCGCGCCTATGTGGGCGAAGACATTGACGTTGCGGCGGTGCTGGCAAAGCTTGAGGAGCATTATCAGGGACGTGGCGTCGAACTCGTCCGGCGCGGCAAGAGCTGGCATTTCCAGACCGCCGCCGATCTGGCGCACCTGTTGCGCCGCGAGCGCGAGGAAAGCCGCAAACTCAGCCGTGCGGCAGTCGAAACGCTGGCGATCATCGCCTATCATGAGCCGGTCAGCCGCGCCGAAATCGAGGCGATCCGGGGCGTCCAGATTTCGAAGGGGACTCTGGATGTGCTGATGGAGGCGGGCTGGGTGCGCCCGGCGGGGCGCCGCGAAGTGCCGGGCAGGCCGCTGATTTATGCGACAACCGGCGAATTTCTGGTGCATTTTGGCCTCGCGTCGCGACGCGATCTGCCGGGACTCGCCGATCTGAAGGCCGCCGGTCTGCTCGATCCGGTCGACCTCGCGCTCGAAGGATTGCAGGGCCTTTCGGCGATCGAAAGCGGCGATATGCCCGAAGATGGTGACGTCGAACTGGAAATCGGCGAGGAAAGCGCCTAAATCCTTTTGGCAACTATGCTGCCGC
>JADLBY010000005.1 GCA_020847445.1 Sphingomonadaceae bacterium
AGGCATGGCCGAACTCAACCAACCCATGATCGAGGAGGAAAATCAGCCCCTACACATCACCGCCAAAGCCGCCTGACGATGGCCCACGGCCACAGCCGAAATTACACCACCTTGACGGACGCGACCTACAAGTGCTCTCTATTATGATGATCAACCTTCTATGGCAGTGCTGCTGGAGCGTCTTGCTGCACACCTTCATCGACTTTGAAGGGAGGCAAGAAGCGATCTCGTGACCCTGTCGCAGTCCATGTCTAGAGCGTTCTGCGGATAACCTGAATCGAAGGTTTCCTTGGCGGGTCGATTTGTGATTCCTCCTCCTTGGAGGTGGATCATGGGCAGAGCGCATTCTTCTGATCTTCGTGTCCGTATTTATGCGGCGATTGCTGAGGGTGGTTCGCGACGGGCAGCGGCGCGGCGTTTTGGGGCGAGCGCGGCGACGGCGGTCAGGCTGGCGCAGCGCCAGGCGCAGACCGGGTCGGTGGCGCCTGCCAAACAGGGTCGACCTGCGGGCAGCGGCAAGCTGGGCGCCTACCGCGAGATGGTGATCGGCTGGGTCGAGGCGGATGGTGAGCTGACCCTGTGCGAACTGACCGAGCGGCTGGCGAGCGAACATGGGGTGAGCGTGCATCACACCTCGGTGCTGCGCCTGCTCAAGGCGGCAGGTTTTACTGTCAAAAAAAACTCTGCTGGCCAGCGAGACCGATCGCGCTGACATCGTGCGTGCGCGGCGGGTCTGGCGTGACCATCGCCAGCCGTGGATGCGCCGCCGCCCGGAACGGCTGGTGTTCGTCGACGAGACCGGCACCACCACCAAGATGACCCGCCTGCGGGGTCGCGCGCGCCGAGGCCAGCGGCTGAGGATGAAGGCTCCGTTCGGTCACTGGGGCACCCAGACCTTCATCGCCGCGCTGCGCCACGATGGCCTGACCGCGCCCTGGGTGATCGACCGTCCGATGAACCGTCAAATCTTCGAGGCCTGGGTCGAGACCCAACTCGCTCCCACGCTCAAGCCGGGCGACATGGTGATCCTCGACAACCTCTCCAGCCACAAGAGCGAGAAGGCCAACGCGATCCTCAAGGAACGCGGGGCGTGGTTCCTCTATTCCACCGCCGTAGGATCAAAAAACGCTCTACTCCAATGGTCTACGTCCACCCGCGCACAGGTCTCCTAGGTGGTAAACTCATAAACTGGCTTGCGAGATGTAGATTGGATTGATTCAAGGCATTTGAAGGAGCCTTGGATGAGCCGTCGCAGATTTGAGCTTACGGATTTCGAGTGGTCGGTGATCGAGCCGTTGTTGCCGAACAAGGTGCGCGGTGTTCCGCGTGTTGATGATCGTCGGGTGATCAATGGGATATTGTGGCGGTTTCGCACAGGCAGCCCCTGGGCGGATATCCCGGAGCGCTATGGGCCATACACGACGTGCTACAACCGTTTCGTGCGTTGGCGCAAAGCTGGCGTATGGGACCGGCTTCTGTCCTCCGTCAGCGCCGCTTTCGATGGCGAACTGGTCATGATCGACAGTTCCTCGATCCGGGTCCACCAGCATGGTGCGACCCTAAAAAGGGGGCCCCCAATCGCTGCATGGGACGTTCCCGGGGCGGCCTGACTACCAAGATCCATGCGCTGGTTGATGGCCGGGGTTTACCGGTCGGCCTGCATCTGTCGGAAGGACAAGCCAGCGATTGCCGCGAGGCTGTAGCGCTGCTTGATGTCGTACCACCCGGCAGCACTTTCCTGGCTGACAAGGCCTATGACAGCGATGCTATCCGCGCACGGATCGAAAGCAACGGCGGCTTCGCCAACATCCCGGCAAAGCGTAATCGACGAAAGGGCTTCGCCTTCAGCGCCTTCCTCTACCGCTATCGCAACCTGATCGAGCGCTTCTTCGGAAAACTCAAACACGCCAGAGGCTTGGCGACACGCTACGACAAACGCGCCGATAACTTCCTCGCTGCCATTAAGCTCTTCTCAGCACGGTTATGGATCGCAACTAATGAGTCTACGGCCTAATGATCCGACGCTGTGCGAAGAGCAGCGACTCTGACTCGTTTCTGACCTTTGAAGAGACAAAAATCACTTGGTCAAATGGTGTCTGAACTCAGCTCGTCCGATCCCTGAATTGTCTTATCGTAAAACCCCATATTGGGGGTAGTGAAGGGGGTATTTCTGGGGTCTCCTCTAAATGTATCCTAAATTATCAATTGGATAACTGGCATCCATGGATCCCTCCTCCGCTACCATTCAAGTCATTTATCGCTTTGTTATCAAAGGATAAAGTGACATTTCCAGATAGCCGATACCGTATTTGATCGCCCCGTCCATTTGGGTTGAAGCGGGCCGTTATGGCCGTGGCCCGGATGCCAATCCGGCAAATCGGAAGGCATTATTTCCCCTTCCGGTCGGCGTTCCGCCCGAATCCTGGTTGTGTATCGCGCCGCCTTGCTCGAACACGCGACTACTTGCTACAAGCGTCAGAGGCATCACCGCGATCAGCGGCCAGCATATTGCCGATACGAAACGGGCCCGCATCCGCCGCCTCGATACCGGCAGGGCCGGTTGTGAGAACGGTGGATGCGGACCCGTCAGGAGGGTGGGGCCGCAGATGCGACCACCATTTCAATTGGGCAGGGGAGAGAGAGTCCCGCCTTCATGAACCTGTTCGGATGCCCAATGCCTCCTTTGCATGCGTGTCAGACGAACGCCGATACCCCGGTCAGCCCGCGCGCGATGATCAGTTTCTGGATCTCGGTGGTGCCATCGGGGATCGGGATCACGATCGCCTCGCGCGCCAGCCGCTCGACGTTGAACTCCTTGGTCAGGCCGTTGCCGCCATGGACCTGTACCGCGTCGCGGCAGACCTTGACCGCCGCCTCGGTCGCGAACCACTTTGCCATCGACGATTCCAGATCGCAGCGGATGCCCATGTCGATCATCGACAGGGCGCGGTAGCACATCAGTTTTGACGCATCGAGCATGGTCGCCATCTCGGCGATCTTGGCGGCGACGAGCTGGTGCGCGGCGATGACCTTGCCGAACTGCTTGCGCTCGGTTGCATAGGCGATGGTTTCTTCCAGCGCGGCGCGCATCAGCCCGATCGACAACAGGCCGACATGCGGGCGGGCCATTTCGAACTCCTTGACGGTATTTTTGAGGCCGATGCCCTCCTCACCGCACATATTGGTGTGGGGCACGCGCGCTTCGGCGATGAAGATCTGCGCGGTCGATTGCGAATTGAGCGCGATCTTTTCGATATTGCGCGATTCATAGCCATGTTCTTCGCGGTCGACGATGAAGTGCGACAGGCCTTTCTCGCTGGTCCGCGTGGTGCAGATCAGGAAATCCGAATAATGCCCGCCGGTAATCCAGCATTTCTCGCCGCTGATGATCCAGTGATCGCCGTCGCGCACGCCCTTGGTCTTGATGTCGATCACGTTCGAGCCGACATCGGGTTCGCTGATCCCGAAGGCGCCGAATATCTTTCCGGCCAGCACGCCCGGCAGATAGCGTTCACGCAGATGCGCCGGCGCGATGTTGGCGAGGAAGCGGGCAACGCCGCGAGCCCGACGCCGCCCAGACCGACCACCGCCGCCGTCGACCCCATGGTCAGCTTCGCGGTGTTGACCACTGCACCGACGCCGGTCAGCACCGCGCAGCCGAACAGCGCGGCTTCGACAAAGGGAATGTCGCGCGGCACCGGAACGAGCGAGCGACGCGAGACAACGGCGCGCTCGGCAAAGGCGGAAACGCCGAGATGATGGTGCAGCGCATGGGCCTTCTCGCTCAGTCGGGCATGGCCGCCGGTCAGCACGCCGCCGCCATTGGCCAGCGCGCCCGGCTCGCACAGCGCGGGGCGGCCCTCGGCACAGGGCAGGCAATGGCCGCAATTGGGCATGAACACGCTGACGACATGATCGCCGGGCACAAGATCGGACACGCCGTCACCCACCGCCTCGACCACACCCGCCGCCTCGTGCCCCAGCACCATGGGCAGCGGGCGCGGCCGGTCCCCATTGACCACGGAAAGGTCGGAATGGCACAGCCCGGCGGCCTTGATCGCAACCAGCACCTCGCCCGGTCCCGGCGGGGCCAGCTCGACATCGGCAATCTCCATCGGCCGGGTCAGATCATAGGGGACGCCGCTGGCGGTTTCCCTCAGCACGGCTGCCTTGATAAACATGAACGGTTCCTTCAATTAGATTGCCAGGGAAAGAAATCCGGCATCTGCGATGCCTTTCCGGCAAACACCGGTTGCCGCTTTTCGAGAAAGGCTGCAACGCCTTCCTTGCCGTCGCCGATGCTGGTGTAGAACATGGCGAGCGAATCGATCCGGTGCGCCTCTACCGGGTGCGGTTGTGCGGTGTTGCGCCACATCATCTGGCGGGCGAGCGCCACGGCGACGGGCGAGCGGTTCTCGACGAACTTGCGGGCCAGCGCCCTGGCGTCGTCCAGCAGCGATTCGGGCGCGTGCACCGACCGGAACAGACCGGCGCACCTGCCTTCCTCCGCGTCGAAAATCTCTGCCGACAGCACCCATTCCAGCGCCTGTTGCGGGCCGACCAGTCGCGGCAGGAACCAGCTGGAGCAGGCCTCTGGCACTATCCCCAATTTGCCGAAGACAAACCCCATGCGCGCCTTTTCCGATGCCATGCGGACGTCCATTGCCAGCGTCATCGTTGCGCCGATGCCGACGGCTGCGCCGTTGATTGCGGCGATAACCGGCTTTTTGCAGTCGAATATTGCCAGAGTCACCCGACCGCCTTCGTCGCGGACGCCGTCACGCCCGTCGGCGCGCGTTGCATCGCGCATATAGGCGAGATCGGGCTGGCGACTTTCGTCCAGACCGAATGCATTGCCGCCAATGGCGAGGTCCATACCCGCACAAAAGGCGCGCCCGGTGGCGGTCACGATCACCGCGCGGACGGCATCGTCCTCGCTTGCCCAGCGGAACGCCGCGATCAGATCGTCGGCCATTTCCAGGGTGAAGGCATTGAGATGGTCGGGGCGGTTGAGCCGGATGATGAGGATACCATCCTCCAGTTCGCATGCCAGTGTCGTGAATTTCATGCGCAAGGCTCCGATGATTGCATGGGCAGTTGATTTGGTCTCCGCTGTGATAGCGCTCATGTGCGGCCGACCTACTCCCCGCAGCGAGGGGGGGGTGCGATTCCGTCCCCTCACCCGGAGGGGGCGTGGGCTTGCCTGTCGCCGGGTACGGCAGCAAGCATGACCGCAACCCTGCTCACCCCGAAATCCGACGATCAAGCGCCCGTCACGCCCCCGGCGCTGCCGCCGACGCCGGGGACCAGCGTCGAAGTCGTTCCCGGCGTGCGCTGGATCCGCATGCCGCTGCCGATCGCGCTCGATCATATCAACCTGTGGGCGATCGAGGACGGCGATGGCTGGACGCTGGTCGATACCGGGATCAACTGCCCGGACAGCATGGCAATATGGGACAGGATTGCCACCCACGACCTGGCCGGCCGGCCGGTGAAGCGGCTGATCGTCACGCATATGCACGCCGATCATGCCGGGCTCGCCGGCTGGCTGGCGAACCGCTTTGCCTGTCCGTTGTGGATGGCCGACGCCGAATATGCCGACGCGCAAGTCATGGTCAGCGGCAATCGCGATCGCCGTCAGGTGCGCGATTTCTATCATCGCGCCGGGTGGCAAGCGACAGAAATTGAACGCTATTTTCGGCGCCGCGCGGTGCTTGGCAGCTATTACTGCCCGCTCCCCCAACGCTATAACCGCATGGCTGATGGCGACCACTTCCTGATAAATGGTCGACATTGGCGGGTGATTGCCGGAGGTGGCCATTCGGCCGAGCATGCCTGCCTGCACTGTCCTGACCTCGACATATTCATTTCCGGCGATGTTGTGTTGCCGAAAATCTCGTCGAACGTCTCGGTCGAACCGGAAGCACCGGAGGCCGACCCGCTGGGCCAATGGTTCGCGACCTTGGACCGGATTCGCGCCGACGTGCCCGACAGCGTCATGGTTCTGCCTTCGCACGGGCGCTGCTTCCGGGGGCTGCACGACCGTATTGCGACGCTGGAGCATGATCAGCGCGAGGTGCTGGCGCGCCTTGCCACCGCGCTCGACGCCCCGACGCGGCCGGACGCGCTGTTCGATATCCTGTTTTCGCGCCCGATCAGCCGAACCGACATTTCGCTGATGACGCTCGCGACGGGAGAGACGCTGGCGCTGCTCAACCATCTGGCCGCACGCGGACTGGTCGCCCGCCGCGACGGCGCGGACGGCGTGAGCCGGTTTCAGCGCATCGTGCCCGAATGCGAAGCTTGCTGCCCATGAACGGCGAGGCCCCCGAAACGCGCGGCCGCTTTCGTCGCGCCTATGAGATAACGACCCGCTGGCTCGATCAGGATCCTTATGATCATATCAACAATGTGGTCTATTACAGCTGGTTCGATACCGCAGTGAACGCTTTCCTGATCGGGGAAGGGCTCCTCGATCCCGGATCGAGCCCGATCGTCGGGCTGGTGGTGGAAAGTGGCTGCCGATATCTGCGCCCGGTAGGGTTTCCGGCACCCGTTTCCGTGATGCTGCGCGTCGGGCATCTCGGCAATTCCAGTGTCCGCTATGAACTTGGCGTGTTCACCGAAGGTGAGGATATTGCGGCTGCGCTCGGCCATTTCGTGCATGTCTATGTCGATCGGGAGACGCGGCGGCCCGTGCCGGTGCCGACAGTCTGGCGGGAAAAGCTGGGCGAATTGCAACGCCCGCAATAGCGATTGAATGCCCGGTTATTGGCCGCGAAATGGCCATGTCCTGCGCCGCTACCGGCACCCAGGCGCCCCGCTGTCAGGCTTCACCGCGCTGCGGTCAGCGCTTTGCCAATTTCGTCCAGCAGCCATTGGCGGTCGTCCGTTCCGGCAAAGCTGTGCGACGCCGAATCCAGCACGGTCATGGCGACGTCTGGCCGGTTGCGTGCGCCGTCAAAGGCTGATCCCTTCCATGCGGCGGCAAAGGCCATCGCCGTTGTGTCCCGGGCGGCCAGCAAAATGCTGACAGGCAAGTTCGCGGCGTGCAGCGCCGCAGCCACCCGGCCCGAAAGCGCACTGGCAGGCTGGTGCCGGGTCGCGCGGACCAGCCCTGCGAACAATTTCCGGAGATCGATCCTGCCGGTGAACAGGTCGATCAGGCTGCGGGGATTTTTGAGCCGCGCCCAGTAGCGCGAACGGATGGTGGCGGGTGCCGGAAGGTCGTCGGCATCGGCGGCCTCGATCACCCAAGGGTTGGCAAGGACCAGCCGGTCGATGGCAAGTCCGGCGTGAAACAGCGCCAGTGCGCTGGCGGCGTCGCAATTGCCGAACGCGACAATATGTTCGAGATGCGGCACTTCGGCGCGAAAGGCGGCGACCGCCGCCGCAAGATCGGCCGCAGCGCTTTCGAAACCGCCATTTTCGCCTTCGCTTTCCCCCACGCCGCGCCGGTCATAGCGGAATACCGGATGCCCCAATGCGGCAAAATGCGCGGCGAGCGCCGCTTGCCCGGCATGCGCGCCGCTGCGGATTTCGTTGCCGCCGCTGACGATCAGCAGGCCGGTTGCCGTGTCGCCTTCGTCAAGCGACGCCGCGCACCATGCGCCTGCGCAGTCGAACCCGGTCAGCCGCCGCATGATGCGCTCCACTGATCGAGGTCGGCGGCAATCGCGGCGGACATGGCCGGGTCGTCCTGCGGCTCCGCGCGCAACCACAAGGTCGATCCGGCAACCTCCTGTCCGAGGGTGCGGACGGTCAGTTGTGCGACCGTAGCGGGTTCGGCGCTGGCCAGTTCCGCCACCATGTCGGGCCCGAGCAGATTGCCCGCCAGGTCGATCGGCGCGGCCTTCGCAGCCTCGATCAGCCCGGCTTCGCTGGTCGCCCTGCCCGCCTCCCTGTCGCCCGCGATGCGGGTGCGGAACAGGGTCTTGAGCAGGCCCGACCCTTTGGCCGGGGCCAACCGCCAATGTGGCAAATCCGCGGCACCATTGTCGATCAATGCCCCGCCGCGCAGCGCGGCGATATGGGTCGCGTCCAGCTGCGTCGCGGCGGCGTGCACGGCCTCGCGCCATGTCGAAAGGCTCTGTTGCTGAAGCCCGGCAAGACTTTCATTGCAGCCGGGCAGGTCGATCAGCAGGCTGCCCGCGCCGCGTTCCGCCAGCCCGCGCATCGCCTGCACCAGCATCCGGCGGCAACGGTTCATCTCGTCGAACAAGGGGGGGATAATCAATATCCGGCGCGCCGACCCCGCGCCGAAGCAAAGGACATGTTCGTCATGCCCGGCATATCGGTATGGCCTATAGTCGGGACGCGATGTCACTCCCGGACCTTGGACTTCGCAAAAGCGACAAGGCTGCCAAAGCTTTCGAACAGCTCGCCATCGATATCGTCATCGTCGATCATGATCTCCAGCCGATCCTCCATTTCGGTCAGCAGGCCGGCAACCGCCATCGAATCGAGTTCGGGCAGCGCGCCGAACAGCGGTGTGTCGTCGGTCATTGCGGCAACGGTGGCGGGGGCGACGCCGAGGACATCGACCAGCAGTTCGCGGATCGTGGTTTCAACGCTGTCGGGAACGAAGGGCATATGGATACTCGCTTTTCAGTTTCTGGCGCGATAGGCGCGCCATTTGCGGATGGCAATGTGCGGCCAGCTGGCAGGATGGTTGGGCCAGAATAATTCCAGCCGGTAACGGTCGCGCACATCCTCCATCCATTCGGCCTTATAGGCGTCGTTGCCGGTGCCGAAATCGATCAGGCTGACCCGGTCGACATCGATGACATGCTGAAACAGGGCCGCCGAAAGCAGCGTGCCGGGCGAAGCCTGCATATGCCGCTCGTCATGCGCCAGCTTGTGGATCAGCGCGCTGCCATTTTCGACCGTCCAATATTGTGCCGCCACCGGCGCGCCATCGATATAGGCAAGGCCCAGCCGCAAGGCTCCGGCCACGCTTTCGCGTTCGGCAATCTGCCGCAAAAATTCGGGGCTACCCTCTTCGGGTTTCCAGCTTCGGGCATAGACCCGTTCATAATCGCGCCAGTTTTCAGGGCTGAATTCGCGGTCGATCCGGATCGTCACCACGCCGGTCTTGCCCTTGCGCTTGACGGTGTTTTTCAGGCGGCTGGGGCGGCCATCCCAATAGGCATCAAAACTGCGCCCGTTGACCTTGAGGATATGGTTCTGGTCGCAGACTTCCCTGAAAACCGTCCAGCCGCTGGCTTCGAACGCGGCCTGCACCATGCTGGCACTGCCATCCTCGTCAGGCAGTGGTGCCAGCGTCAGGCGGCGGGCATGTCTGGATGCAAGGCGGGCAAGCGCGCGCAGCAGCGCCAGTTTTTCGACTTCGCTGTCCGCACCGGCGAAAATCGGTGCCCATGTAAAATTATACCAGTTGGCGAGCGCGATCCAATGGCCGCTATCGGCCTGCATCAGCGGCAACCAGCCCTGGGCGTCGCCGCCTTTGGCCTGCAACAGCGCTGGCGTGCGTGCACGCAGCGCCATCCGGTGCAGGCTTTCCAGCCAGTCGAGCCGGTCGAACAGGCAGGGCTGCGCTTCACGGTCGAGCGCGCCCGCTGCGGCGGCTTGCGCAGTCAGGAAATTATCGTGATATTCACACTTAACCGGCAATTATCGCCCCCGATTAACCCTTTACCCAGTGGCTTTTGACCCAATGACTGACGATTTGCCAGCCTTTCCACTCGATCACCTCGCGCTTCGCGGGGCGCCCGATGCGCCCGCGCTGCATCTCAAGGACAGGGTCTATAGTTATCAGACGTTAAATCATCGTATCGGTCGGCTGGCCGCAATTTTGCTTGCCCGCGATTTTATGGCGGGCGACCGGATCGCCACCTGGCTGCCCAAGACCGAACTCGCCTGCCTGATGCCGTTGGCGGCGGTGCGCGCGGGGCTGGTGCATGTGCCGGTCAATCCGCTGCTCAAGCCCGCGCAGGTTAAGCATATCCTGGACGATAGCGGGGCGCGGGCGCTGCTGACGAGTGCGGTAAGGGCGGAGCAGCTTGGTGACGGCGATGTGCCCGATGGGGCCGCGCTCCTCGACGATGCCGAAATTCTCGCTGCCATCGACCAGCCAGGCGACGTCTTGCCGCCGCTCCCCGCCGATACCGCCGTCAATGGCCTTGCTGCCATTCTCTATACCAGCGGCTCGACGGGCCGGCCCAAGGGGGTGATGCTCAGCCATGCCAATCTGGCGATCGGCGCGGTCAGCGTGGCGACATATCTGAAGCTGGCGGCGGATGATGTGACGCTGGCGGTGCTTCCGCTCAGTTTCGATTATGGCCAGAACCAGCTGCTCTCGACCTGGCAGGCGGGTGGATGCGTGGTGCCGCTGGACTATCTGACGCCGCGCGATGTGATCAAGGCCTGCGCGAGGCATGGCGTGACCACGCTCGCCGCCGTGCCCCCCTTGTGGGTGCAACTGGCCGAGCAGGCATGGCCTTTGGAGGCGACTACTGCCATGCGGCGCCTGACCAACAGCGGCGGCGCGCTCACGCCCTCGCTGGTAAAGGCATTGCGCAGCATATTTGGCGCAAAAACCGATATTTATGCGATGTACGGGCTGACGGAGGCCTTCCGCTCGACCTATCTTGATCCCGCACTGATCGATGCCAACCCGACCAGCATGGGCAAAGCCATTCCCTTTGCCGAAATCATGGTTGTTGCCAAGGATGGCAGCGAGGCCAGGCCGGACGAACATGGCGAACTGGTCCATGCCGGTCCGCTGGTCGCGCAGGGCTATTGGAAAGATGCCGGGCGGACGGCGTTGCGCTACAAGCCCGCGCCTGCCTTTTCACGCTATGGCGGAATGGCCGTCTGGTCGGGCGATACCGTCTGGCGCGATGCAGACGGCCTGCTCTATTTTGTCGGTCGCGACGACGCGATGATCAAGACCAGCGGCAACCGCGTTTCCCCGACCGAAATAGAGGAAGCCGCGATCGAAAGCGGGCTGGTGGCGGAGGCCTGCGCGCTCGGGCGCAAGGATGAAAGGCTGGGGGAGGCGATTGTGCTGTTCGTGCGTGCCTCTGGCACAGCCGACGAGGCGGGACTGGTCGCGCATATGAAAGCCGCACTTCCCAATTTCATGCAGCCCGCCGACTATGTCTGGCTGGAAGAATTTCCCAAAAATGCCAATGGCAAGCTGGACAGGGACGGGTTGAAGGATAGGTTGGGGGCATGAGCGACGCAAAGGCCAAACCGACCGGGCCGATCCCGCCCTATTTTCAAACGCTGGACGGTGAACTGGCGATCGGCGGCAAGACGGCCTCTGCGCTGGTGGCCGAGGCCGGGGACACGCCCCTATTTGTCTATTCGACCGCTGCACTCGACCGGCGGATCGGTGAATTGCGCGCGGCGATGCCGAACCGGCTTGGCATCCATTATGCGATGAAGGCCAATCCCTTTGCGCCGTTGCTCGGCTGGATGAAGGACAGGGTGGACGGCTTCGATGTGGCTTCGGGCGGGGAACTGAAGCTTGCACTCGACGCAGGCGTCGCGGCGGACAGGATCAGCTTTGCCGGCCCCGGCAAGCGCGACCGTGAACTGGACTATGCGATCGCCAATGGCGTCACGCTCAACTGCGAATCCGAAGGCGAGGCCGAGCGGGCCTTTGCGATAGGGGCGCGGATCGGGGTTGCGCCGAAAATTGCGGTGCGGGTGAACCCGTCGTTCGACCTGAAAGGCAGCGGCATGAAGATGGGCGGCGGGGCGAAACCCTTTGGCGTCGATGCCGCGCGCGTTCCGGCGCTGGTCAAACGCATCGTCGCAGCAGGGGCCGAGTGGTGCGGTTTTCACATCTTCGCCGGATCGCAGGCGCTCGATGCGGACGCGATCATCGCCATGCAGGCGCAGACGCTGGCGCTGGCCGCCGAACTGGCGGAGGCTGCGGGCGCAGCGCCGCCCAAGGTCAATCTGGGCGGCGGGCTCGGCATCCCCTATTTCCCCGGCGACAATCCGGTCGATCTCGCTGCCGTGGGTGGTGCGCTCGGGCAGGCGCTATCGGCCGTGCCCGCGATCCTCCAAGACACGCATTTCTGCATCGAACTGGGGCGGTATCTGGTCGGCGAAGCGGGGGTCTATCTGTGCCGCGTCGTCGACCGCAAGACCAGTCATGGCGAAGCCTTCCTCGTCACCGATGGCGGGTTGCACCACCAGCTGGCGGCGTCGGGTAATTTCGGCACCGTCATCCGCCGCAACTATCCGGTCGCGGTGGCGACCCGTTTCGATATGCCTGCGGACGAGGTGCAATCGGTGGTCGGATGCCTGTGCACGCCGCTCGACCGGCTCTCGGATGCCGCGTTGCTGCCGCATGCGGAAGTGGGCGACCTGATCGCGATATTCTGCGCGGGGGCCTATGGCGCGAGCGCGAGCCCCGCCAATTTCCTGGGGCAGGGGGCGGCGCTGGAGATGCTGGTTTAATCAGGCGCTACGCGAGAGACCTGTCACCCCCGGCTTGATCGGGGGCCGTGGTCTGCGGACCATGTTCAAACGGATATTATCCGACCTTGGCGTCCGCGCCCAGAATCAGCGGGTCGGTCTTGCTGATGTCGATCGTGGCCTTGGTGATATTGGGCACATTGCTGCCGCGATGCTTGAACTTGCCTTCGACCATCCCGCCCGGCGCGATGGTCAGGCTCTGATAAACGACATCGCCCGAAATGCGTGCGCTGGCCTCGATCACCAGATCACCGGCTTCGATCGAGCCGTCGACCTTGCCCGAAAGCCGCGCAGTTTCTGCAACAACCTTGCCGCTGATCACGCTGCCTTCGCCCTGCACGATCGAACCGCAAGTGACATCGCCATTGATCTTGCCATCGATATGCAGATCGACCTTGGCCGAAAGATTGCCGGTGATTTCGACATCCGATGCGATCACCGAAAATGTATGTCCGCCCCCACGCACGCCGTTACGCCCCTGCGGTGCCGCGACCGGCTGACCGGTTTCCGGCGACGGCTTGGATTTCGAGAACATCGGGATTTGCCTCCAGGAATTTGAGCGGGTTGATTGCAGACCCGTTGATACGCACTTCGAAGTGCAAATGCGAGCCGGTTGATCGACCGGTCGAACCCATGCGGCCAATCTGGTCGCCGCGCTTCACATCCTGCCCCAGCGCAGCGGTGAAGCCGGTCATATGGGCATAGCGGGTGACTAGGCCGTTGGCATGGGTGATCTCGATGCAGTTGCCATAGCCGCCCTGCCATCCAGCAAAGGTGATTTTGCCATCGGCGGCGGCAAGGATCGGGGTGCCGATCGGGCCTTTGAAATCAAGACCGGCATGCATCGCGCCGCTGCCGTTGAACGGGTCCGAACGATAGCCGAAGCCGCTCGACATCAGGCCGGCGGCTGCGGGCATGCTGGTCGGAATACCGGCAAGCGCGGTTTCAAGCGCTTCCATACGTTCCAGCGCGGTCAGCATCCGGGTAAAGCGCGGATCGCGGACCGGTTTCTGCTTCTTGCCGAAAAAGGGGATGAAGGGGCCGCCCATGCCCTCCTTGGCTTCGCGCGCCAACTGGTCGGGATTGAGGCCGAACTGGCGGATCGCACCTTCGGCCTTTTGCGAACGGGCAATTGCGATTTGCGTCATCCGTTCGGCAAAGGCGATCTGCCGGGCTTCGAGCCGGGCGAGTTGCGCCGCTTCGGGAACGGCAAGGCCGATCCGTTTTGCCGTTTCGGCCGCCTCGCCTTTGGCAGGCGTCGCAGACCCGGCAGCCGGCATGTCACCGAAATGTTCTTCGAACGCGCTTTCCATGACCTTCTGCCGCGCTTCGAGGTCGCTGGCGACCGCTTCCATATCGTCGCGATATTTGGCGACGCGCTCTTCGGCGGTTTCGATCTTTTCCTGCTTGGCGGAGAGCATCATGCGTTCTGCCGATACGCTGACCTGATTGATCATCATGCCGAGCGTGACAATCAGCCACACGCCAACAACGCCCGCTATCGCTCCCGCGACCCGGCGCTGCAGTTTCGCACTGATCTTGATGAACCGGACCTGCCCGTTCGACCGCATGAAAAACTCACGATCAACGAACCATCCGGCCAACCGGTTATTCCAACCGGCAAACTTGGCCATTTGCGACACGACCCACCCCGTTTTTATTTGGTGTCGGGCGCTTAGCAGAGCGATTCACCGCTGACGAATCGCTTTATTGCGACTCGTGCCGAGTCGGTGGAGTCGTGCGGTGAGTTGTGAATATTTACATGAAACGGGTTGCAAAGCTCTGCCGCCTGCGCCCCCGGCAAAGCGCAAATTTGAACAAAAATATCGCTTTTACAATTGGATATAACGAATCAGCCTCATCGGAGGGCGATAGTGGCGGAAATGCTGGATTCTGCGGCTTCCGCTTCCCGACCGGGCGCTATAGGAGGCATGGCGATGAGTGAAGATGCCACCCGGATCGTTGCCGCCCTGACGGCCCAAGCCCGTGACGCTGCGCGGATCGTTGCGCGCGCCACCGATGCGCGGAAAGCCGAGGCCCTGCTGGCTGCGGCAGCCGCGCTGCGCGCTGCGGCTCCGGCCATTCTCGCGGCCAATGCCAGCGATATGGCGGCCGGTGCGGCAAATGGCCTGTCGGCGGCGATGCTCGACCGGTTGAAGCTGGATGAAGGCCGGATAGAAGGCATCGCTGCGGCGGTCGAACAGGTCGCCCGTCTTGCAGACCCGGTGGGGCAGGTTATCGACCGCAGCGAACGGCCCAATGGCCTGGTCATGGAACGCGTCCGCGTGCCGGTCGGGGTGCTGGCGATCATCTACGAAAGCCGCCCCAATGTGACTGCGGATGCGGCGGCCCTCGGGCTGCGGTCGGGCAATGCCGTCATCCTGCGCGGTGGCAGCGAGGCGGTGCACAGCAACCGCGCGATCCACGCCGCGATGGTCGAAGGCATTGTCAGCGCCGGGCTTCCTGCCGATGCGGTCCAGCTCGTGCCCACACAGGATCGGGCGGCCGTCGGCGCGCTCCTGAAAGCGCAAGGGCAGATTGACATGGTTATCCCGCGCGGCGGAAAGTCGCTGGTGGCGCGGGTGCAGGACGAGGCGCGCGTCCCCGTGCTCGCGCATCTGGACGGGATCTGCCACACCTATATCCATGCCAGCGCCGATCCGGCGATGGCAGAGGCGATCGCGGTCAACGCCAAGATGCGCCGTACCGGGATTTGCGGCGCGACCGAAACGCTGCTGATCGATCAGGATTATCCGGAGCCTGCGCGCCTGATCGGTGCGCTGATCGATGCGGGCTGCGAGGTCCGTGCCGACGACATGCTGATGGAACTCGATTCGCGCACCGTGCAGGCCGATGAGGCGGACTGGGGCACCGAATATCTTGAACCCATTGTTTCGGCAAAGATGGTTTCCGGCGTCGACGAAGCGATCGGGCATATCGCCCGCTATGGCTCGCAGCACACCGAAAGCATCATCACCGAAGACGATGCAGCGGCGGCGGATTTTCTTTCCGGGGTCGACAGCGCGATCGTGATGCACAACGCCTCGACCCAGTTCGCCGATGGTGGCGAATTCGGGCTTGGTGCCGAAATCGGCATTGCCACGGGGCGCCTGCACGCAAGGGGGCCGGTCGCGCTGGAAGGGCTGACCACCTACAAATGGCTGGTGCACGGCGCAGGGCAGACGCGCCCCTGATGCGGACAGGCCTGCTCGGCGGATCGTTCAACCCGGCGCATGGCGGGCACCGTTCGATCAGCCTGTTCGCGCGCGATGCGCTCGACCTCGACGAAATCTGGTGGCTGGTATCGCCGGGCAACCCGCTGAAGGCCAATGCCAGAGACATGGCGTCGCACAAGGCGCGGCTGGCATCGGCGCGCAAGATGGCGCGGCGCGCGCCGATCCGTGCGACCGCGATCGAGGCGCAAATGGGCACGCGCTATACGGTCGATACGCTGCGCAAACTGCTGCGCCGCTACCCCAACCGTCGCTTCATCTGGATCATGGGCGCGGATAATGTTGCAAATTTCACACGCTGGCGGCGTTGGCGCGACATTGCCCGCTTAATGCCGATTGCGATTATCGCGCGTCCGGGTTATGATAATGATGCTGTTGCGGGTCCCGCAATGGCCTGGCTCAGGCGGTATGTCCGGCGTCCGGACCAGCGGCTTTACTGGACAATGTGGAGCACACCGGCGCTTGTATTTTTGCGCTTTCGTCCTGACCCACGCTCGGCCACGGCGGTTCGCCAGGCCAATCCCCATTGGTATCGCGAATATGATGGCCGCCGCGTCGTCGATGGCGTCACCCACAAAGCTTTGTTGTAAGGAGCCATTTTGATAGAACTCGCTACAGTCCCGGGGGGCAAGGCCTCCGCGAAGAAGGGACCGGTCATGCAGCCTGACGAACTGCACGAACTCATTCTGAAGTCGCTCGACGACGATCAGGCGCAAGACGTTGTTTCCATCCCGTTGCAAGGCAAGAGCAGCATCGCCGACTATATGGTTGTGGCGAGCGGCCGGTCGAGCAGGCAGGTGGCGGCGATTGCGCAGAAGCTGGCCGAGCGGATCAAGAAGGCCGGGCGCAACGCGCATGTCGAAGGCCTGCCCAGCGCCGACTGGGTGCTGATCGATGCCGAGGATGTGGTCGTGCACCTGTTTCGCCCCGAAGTGCGCAGCTTCTACAACCTTGAACGGATGTGGGGCTTTGGTGACGCACCCGAGGTGGCCAACGCCTGATCAAGTCGGGCCTGATTAAATAGGGCCTGATTAAATAGGGACTGTCCCTATTTATCGAGGGGGGGGACCGCGATGCGGCTGCATATCATTGCGCGCGGCAAGATCGGGCGCTCCGCCGAAGCCGAACTGGTCGACCGCTATGTGAAACGGCTGGCCTGGCCGCACAAACTCACCGAATTACCCGATCGTGGCGGAAACCTGCCTCCACCCGAACGCAACAGCCGCACCGTCCTGCTCGACGAAAAGGGCGAGCAGCTTTCATCGATGGATCTCGCCCGGCTGCTCGAACGCTGGCGCGACGAGGGCGTGGCAGAGGTGCGGTTCTGTCTGGGTGCCGCCGACGGGTTCGATGATACCGACCGGCGCGATGCGGACCGGCTGATCGCCTTTGGCCGCGCGACCTGGCCACATTTGATGGCGCGGGCGATGCTGGCAGAGCAACTGTATCGCGCCACATCGATACTTGCCAACCACCCCTATCATCGCGAAGGATAGCGCCATGGGGTGGACGAAAAATCTGCTGGGATTATTGGCGCTTGGCAGCATGCTTGCAGCCTCGGCCGCCGGGCAGAGCGATGTCGACGCCCTGCGCGAGGCCAAAAGGCGCGCCGCCGCCGCCGAGGCGCGCAGCGAAATCCTGCGACAGGAAGCGGCCAATGCCGAAGCGACCGCCGACCGGCTGGTTGCACGCCGCGCCGCGCTGGGGGCCGAAATCGATGCGGCCAATGCGCAGATCGCCACTGCCCGCGCCCGGATTGCTGTCATTTCGCGCCGTCAGCGAGCGCAGGCGGTGCTGCTGGGTGAAGCGAGCGCGCCGCTGCTGCGGCTCAACGCGCTGCTTCAGAACATGACCCGCCAGCCGGTGGCGCTGCTGCTCGCGCGGCCGGGTGACCGGCGCGACTATGTCCATTTGCGCGCCACCATGGCCGCGATCGAGCCGGTCATCGCCGCCCGGACCGCCGCGCTGCGCGACCAGATGGCGATGCAGCGCGAATTGCGGACGCAGGAACGGGTCGCGATAGGCGCCCTTGGACAGGCGCGCTTGAACCTTGCGAGTCGCAGCAAGGCCCTTGTCGCGCTCGAAAGCACCAGCCGCGGCAAGGCGTTTGGGCTCAACGCCGAGGCGGCTATCGAGTTCGAGCGCGCGATCGGGCAGGCAGAACATGCGCGTGACCTTGTCGAGCGTATCGACGCGGACCGCGAAAGCGGCCAGATCGCGGCGGACCTCGCCGTTTATGCCGGGCCACAGCCGAGGCCGGGTGGTGCGCAGCCGCGCTCTGCCGCCGCAGGTGCCTTCATGTTGCCGGTCGCGGGGCGTGTGGTGTCGGGCTTTGGCGAACTCAACCCGACCGGCTACCGCGAGCGCGGAATCCGGCTGGCGGTGGCACCGCGCGCGCGCATCATCGCGCCCGCTGCGGGCAAGGTCACTTTCGCAGGCCGCTATCGCAGCTTCGGCAATATCGTGATCATCGAACATGGCAATGGCTGGGCGACATTGCTGACCGGCATCGAACGGCTGGGCGTCGTAGCGGGCGCGCAGGTGCGGCAGGGGGCGCTCATCGGCAATGCAGGTGCCGAAGACCCTGAAATCATGGTCGAGTTGCGCCGCAACGGGCGTGTCATCGATCTTGCGGCGCTGTTGAACTGACGCCATCCGGCCGTCAGCCGCTGTTCATGCACCGCGCGCCAGATTGTCGCTTGTCGGCGGTTAACCCTCTTTCGTGGTAAATGGACTTTCACCATAGCATGGGTGCAGGATATAGCCGAAGCTGCCGAAATGGACTCGGCATGGCAGGAAAGAACGCGATGAAGAGCAAGCTTCTCACCACCGGAATCACCGCATTTGTCGTCGGCGCGCTCGCGTCCACCTCGATCGGTGCGCAGCAGCGCAAGGATGATCCGCTGCGCGACATGGACGAATTCATCGCCGTCTACAAAAAGGTGCGCGCCAATTATGTCGACAAGGTGGATGACGAACAGTTGATGAAGGGCGCGATCCAGGGGATGCTCAACACCCTCGATCCGCACAGCGCCTTTCTCGACGAAAGCAATTTCCGCGACCTGCAGACCCAGATCGAGGGTGAATATGGCGGGCTCGGCCTGTCGGTGACGCAAGAGGATGGCGCGATCAAGGTGATTGCGCCGACCGCCGACACGCCGGCCGACAAGGCAGGGATCAAGGCGGGCGACTATATCACCCATCTCGACGGCGAACTGATCGTCGGCGGCACCGTCGACGATGCGGTCAACCGGATGCGTGGCCAGCCGGGCACCTCAATCAAGCTGACCATTTTCCGCCCCGGCCGCGACGAGCCGTTCGACGTCACCATCACCCGCGCGATCATCGATCTGAAACCGGTGAAGTGGGAGGTGAAGGACAGGATCGGCGTGATCACCATCACCGGCTTTTCCGAAGAAACCGGCGAGGATGTGGTCGCCGCGATCAAGGGCATCGAACGCCAGCTGGGTGGCAAGCCGCAGGGCTATGTGGTCGATCTGCGCTCGAACCCCGGCGGTATCCTGGAGGAAGCGGTCAAGGTTTCCGACGCCTTCCTCGACAAGGGCGAGATCGTCTCCGAACGCGGGCGCGACAAGGTCGTGGTCAACCGCTGGTTCGCCGAACAGGCGGTGAAGGGCGATGTCACGGGTGGCAAGCCCGTGATCGTGCTGATCGATGCCGGTTCGGCCTCCGCTTCGGAAATCGTCGCAGGCGCGTTGCAGGACCAGCACCGCGCGCTTGTCATGGGCGAACGCAGCTTTGGCAAGGGCTCGGTGCAGAATGTGCTGCCGCTGTCGCGCGATACCGGCCTGCGCCTGACGGTCGCCCGCTATCACCTGCCTTCGGGCCGGTCGGTTCAGGAAGGCGGGGTAAAGCCCGATGTGGCCGTGCCGCAGATTTCCGACCCCGATTATCGCAAGCGCGTGGCGGTGCGCGAATCCGATCTGCGCCGCCATCTGGTCAATGAGAATCTGGCCGACGACAAAAGCCTCGAATCCGATGGCAAGGACGATCCGCGCTTTGCCATGTCGGCCGACGAGCTGAAGAAGCAGGGGATCGACGATTTCCAGATGCATTATGCGATGCAGACCATCGCGCGGCTCGGCACCGGGCCGCGGCTCGCCGGTTCCCAAGCCAAGGCTGGCAAGCGTAATTAGAGCCTGCTAGGGAAGCGCGCATGACCGGTTTTGATCGTGCGCGCTGGCTGGCGCTTCTGCTTCCGTTCGGGCTCCTCGCCGGGGCCTATGCCTCGCAATATCTGGGCGGGCTTTATCCGTGCGAGATGTGCTGGTGGCAGCGCTGGCCGCATTTCGCAGCACTTCCCCTGGCGCTCGGCGCATTTGTCGGCGGCGCGGGCATGCGCAGGACGCTGGTCGCGCTGGCGGCGCTCGCCATCCTCACCAGCGGGCTGATCGGCGGCTATCATGCCGGGGTCGAATATGGCTGGTGGGAAGGGATTACCACATGTTCGTCGACGATTGTTCCGGGCAGCGGCAAGGATGTGCTCGACGCCATCCTCGATGCGCCGCTGATCCGTTGCGATATCGCACCCTGGACCTTGTTCGGCATATCGCTTGCGGGCTATAATTTCCTGATTTCGACATTGGGCGCACTCGCCATTTTCGGTCTGCTGCGCAAGGGAGCAAGCGCATGATCGCCAACCAGACCGCCGCCAAAGCCAGCATGATCCGCGTCGACCAGGCAGGCGAATATGGGGCCACCCGCATCTATGCGGGGCAGCTCGCGATGCTGGGTGACCGGCATCCGATGGGCCGCGACATCGCGCATATGGCAGAGCAGGAGCAGCGCCATCTCGATGCCTTTGAACGGCTGATGACCGAACAGGGCGTACGCCCGACTGTGCTCCAGCCTTTCTGGAATGTCGCGGGTTTTGCCCTGGGCGCGGTGACTGCAGCGATGGGGCCGCGCGCGGCGATGGCCTGCACCGTCGCGGTCGAGACGGAGATAGACGCCCATTATCGCGAACAGCTTGCCCAACTGGGGGACAGCGACCCCGCGCTTTCGGACATGATCGAGGAATTCCGTCTGGAGGAAGTGGAGCACAAGGATGCCGCGCTTGCCGCCGGGGCTGAACAGGCACCGGGCTATCCGCTGTTGAGCGCCGCGATCCGGCTGGGTTGCCGCGCGGCCATCGCGCTGTCGAAACGGATCTGATGTTGACACGCGTCAATGCGCATCGCAGCTTTCATGCCCTATTCAGGCAATGACCATTAGGCCGACGGCCAAGACAGGAGTGAATCCATGACCAACCGGACCGCCATTGCCCTAGCCACGCTGCTTGCCTGTGCCGCAACGCCTGCCTTTGCGCAGGAAAGCGAAGCGCCCGCCGCAAGCGACGCCGACAAGATCAACATGGTGATCGTCTATGGCGAGGATAAGTGCGAGGAAAGCAACGCCGACACGATCAACGTCTGCGCGCGGCTGTCCGAAGCAGACCGCTATCGCATCCCGACGCAGTTGCGCGCCGACGTCAACGATCCGCGCAAGGAAGCCTGGACGAATCGCGTGCTGGCATATGAATATGTCGGACGGGACGGCACGATGAGTTGCTCACCGACAGGCGGCGGCGGTTTCACCGGCTGTGGCCTCAAGGAAATCGACGCTGCTTATGCCGAGAAGGAGCAGGATCCGGGCCTTGCCTTTGGCCGGATGATTGCCGCCGAGCGCAAAAAGCGCCTTGCCGCAATCGATACCGAGGCCGAACTGGTCGAGCAGCGCGTGCAGCAGTTCGAAAAGGAACGCGCCGAACGCGAAGCCAGATTGCAGGCCGAAGCCGATGCTGCCGCCGAACAGGAATTGCAGGACGGCGCGCTGCCGCAGCCCAAATAGGCAGCCTTCCCCCTCCCGCTGGCGGGAGGGAGGAAGCCAACTCAGTCCAGCAGGTTCTTTTTCCAGAACAACAGCGACGTCCAGAACTGGTAGTCGATATTTTCCTTCTTGGCGAAGCCATGGCCTTCGTTGGTGCCGACCAGATGCCAGGCTGAACCGCCGCGATCGCGGATCGCCTTGACCAGCTGATCAGCCTCCGATTGCGGCACGCGCGGGTCATTCGAACCGGTGACCACCATCATCGGCCGCTCGATCTCCGCAACCCGGCTGAGCGGGGAGATTTCGACGAGCTTGGCGCGCTGGGCCGGAATGCGTTCGTCGCCATATTCGACGCGGCGCAGGTCGCGGCGATAGCTTTGCGTATTTTCTAGGAAGGTGACGAAGTTCGAGATCGCGACGATGCAGTTGGTCGCGCGCAGCTTTGCCTTGAACTGCACCGCCGCCGCATAGCACATATAGCCGCCATAGGAGCCGCCGGTCAGCCCGAAGCGGCTGGCATCGAGGCGGTTGTCCTTTGCCAGATGGTCGAGGAAGGCGCCCATATCCTTCACCGAATCCTCGCGCTTGAACGGGCCATTGTCGAGGCTGACAAAGGTTTTGCCATAGCCGGTCGAGCCGCGGACATTGGGGTAAAAGATCGCGACCCCCAATTCGTTGAGCAGATAGTTGTTGCGGCCCTGGAAGCCGGGGCGTGACTGGCCCTCCGGCCCGCCATGCACATTCATGATCAATGGCCGTTTGCCGGGGAATTTGGCGGCATCGGGGCGATAGAGAAAGCCCGAAACCGATAGCCCGTCAAAGCTTTTGATCGTCACCAGTTCGGGTTCGACATTCTTGCTAACATCGAGCCCGCCCGTTTCGCTCTCGGTCCAGCGGGTGAGCTTGAGCGTGGCGGGATCGACGCTGAAGGCATCCGCTGCGCTGCGCGCCGAAGTGAAGGTGACGCCGATTTCGCCCCAGGGCGCAATCTCCAGCCCGCCGATGATTCCGGCCGGCAGCGCCTCGACCGTGCGCACCTTGCCCGAGGCAAGATCCATCAGCCGAAGCTTGCTCATCCCCGCCTCGTTGATGACATAGGCAAGGAAGCTGCCGTCATCGGCGATGTCGAAGGTGTCGACATCCCATTTTTCGGCCGGTCCTCTGGGGGTGAATTTGCCCGTCGCCGGATCGAGCGTGCCGAGCCGCTGAAAGTCGGAGCCTTCGTCGCTCGTCACCCACAAAGTTCCGTCGGGGGCAAACTGGCCGCCCGACCAGGCGATGGTTTTGGAATGATCGCCGATCGGCGTCATTGTGCCCGTTGCCAGATCGAGCCGGTTGAGGTTGACCTTTTCGACCGACACATATTGAGCGACCAGCGCCCAGCTTTTGTCCGGCGCGAAATCGGTCACGGCCCAGCCGCCGCCCTTGACCTCGGCGACCATGCGCGCGGTCGAAGGATCGCGCGGGTTCATGACGTAAAGATCGCTGTCGCTGCCGTTGCGCCTGGTCGAGCTATAGGCGATCAGCTCGCCGTCCTTGCTCCAGGCGCTGAGGCCGTTGCGGCTCTTGCCGTCGGTCAGCAGCTCGAGCCGACCGTTCTTCATCGCATAGATCTGGTAAAATTCGTTGCCGCCGACATCCTTCTGCACCAGCATGATGTCACCACCCTTGGGCGACCAGATCGCGCTTCCCACCGGTTCGGCTTCGAATGTCAGCTGCTTGCGCGCGCCCATCGGCGCGGCGACGCGGTGGATCTGGTTGGTGTTGCCGAACCGGGTTGTAACCAGCATCGATTTGTCGACCGGATGCCAGCCGACAAAACCGGCGCTCCTGTTTTCCATATAGGGCCGGGTTTCGCTCGCCAGTTCGACGGGAACCTCAGGAATGCCGTCGGCGATCAGCGCGGCGGGCTTGGGGACGGTGCCATTCTGGCTCGCGTCCTGCGCCATCACGGGCGCGAAGGGCAGCGCCATGGCGGCGACAATTGCAAGAGTGCGCATCGATAATCTCCTCTGTTATCGGCAGAGGACTAAAGGCCCGCAGGGTACACCGCAACCATGCTGTTCGACCAAGCGGTGACGTGCTTCGACCTAAAGCAGGCCTGGCCTCAATCTGCCAGCAGCCCCCGCATGATCAGCGCGATCGTGTGTTCGCGATAGGCGTCGCGCATTTCGGGGGAGATGTCCGGCTGGTCATAGCAATGGCGCAGCACCAGCCGCGCCGCGAAGAAGCGGTCAGCGGCACCGGTGACCGAGAAATAGAAAAGCTGCGGATCGACCGGGCGGAATTTGCCTGCCTTCACCCCTTCGGCGATCAGCTTGTCATAGGCGTCGGACAACGGTTTCAGATAGCGTTCGGCGATCCGCGCCGCCTCGATCGGGGCGGCGTCGCGCACCATGCGCATCATCAGCCGGTTGAGATAGGGGAAGGTGTAATAGGTGTCGATCACCCCGCTGATATGGCGGCGCAGTTTCTCCTCTGGCGGCATGTCCTTCGCAACCAGCGCCCCCAGATCGACGACGATCTTGCCCATGTCGCGATCGAGCAAAGCGAGCATCAGGCCATTCTTGTTGCCGAAATAATATTTGACCAGCGCGCTGTTGAGCCCCGCGCGCAGCGACAATTCGGAAAGCGACAGGTCGATGGTGTCGCCTTCGCGCATGATATCGCTTGCTGCCTCAAGCAATTGTTCGCGCGCGCCGCTTTGCGTCTCGTTGGCGCTGGCCAGCTTTTGACCGTTTGTAGCCACGGCTTTACTCCCCCGGGGAAATTCGGCCGGGCTTTGTTTCCCGACCCCTTAATCGATCATTTATATACCGGTTCCTCCCACCAAGGGAAGAAGTCTGGCATATCTGTGGAAACTTTGTCGGGATAGCTGGGCGTCCGCTTTTCGAGGAAGCTGGCGATCCCCTCTTTGGCGTCGCCCGAACGCGAGCGGCGATAGATGGCGCGGCTGTCGACCTTGTGCGCCTCCATCGGATGCGGTTGCGCGGCGTTGCGCCACAGCATGTGACGGGTGAGTGCGATCGAAACCGGGGCGGTATTGTCGGCAATCTCGCGCGCCAGCTTGCGCGCCTCTGCCAGCAGTTCGCCTGCCGGATGGACCGAACGGACAAGCCCGCCCCGCAACGCTTCCTGCGCGTCGAAAATGCGGCCGGTATAACACCATTCGAGCGCCTGCTGCAGACCGACCAGGCGCGGCAGGAACCAGCTCGAGGCGGCCTCGGGCACGATGCCGCGGCGGGCAAAGACAAAGCCGAAGCGCGCGGTATCGCTGGCCAGCCTTATGTCCATGGCGAGCTGCATGGTCACGCCGATGCCGACCGCTGCACCATTGACGGCGGCAATCACCGGTTTCTTGCACTGGTAGATGCGCAGGGTCAGCAGGCCGCCGCCGTCGCGGACGCGGCTGTCGGACAGGTCGGTGACAGCCTCGCCGCTGGAAAAGACATGCTTGCCGTCTTCGGGCGTCAGGTCGGCCCCGGCGCAATAGGCGCGATCACCATGGCCGGTGACGATGACGGCGCGGACCGTGTCGTCGGCATCGATTTCGTCAAAGGCCGAAATCATTTCGTTCATCATGGTGCCGGTAAAGGCGTTCATCTTGTCAGGCCGGTGCAGCGTGATCGTCGCGATGCCATCGGTAACGTCATACAGAATCTGGGAATAGTTGCTCATTCGGGCATCCTCCGGGAAAAAAGAAACCCCCCTCGCAGCGCGAGAGGGGTGTCATGGAAAGCAGGCCATCGGGCCGCTTTCGAAACTCCCGCGTGCGGGAGCGATTGGTGCATCAACGTGGCGCCATGCGAATGGCACCGTCCAGACGGACGTCTTCGCCGTTGAAATAGCCATTTTCGATCATCAGCATCGCAAGAGCCGCATATTCTTCCGGATTGCCCAGACGCTTCGGATAGGGCACCGACGCGCCGAGCGCATCCTTCACCGGCTGCGGCGCAGCAGCGAGCAGCGGGGTGTTGAAAATGCCCGGAAGGATCGTGTTGACGCGGATCGCCTCGTTCGAAAGGTCTCGCGCGATCGGCAGGGTCATGCCAACCACACCTGCCTTCGACGCCGAATAGGCCGCCTGGCCGATCTGGCCGTCTTCGGCCGCGACCGAAGCGGTGTTGACGATTGCGCCGCGATCACCATCGGCCTGCGGGTCGAGCGTCAGCATGCCTGCTGCCGATTTGGCGATACAGCGGAAAGTGCCGATCAGGTTGATCTGGATGATCCATTCGAACGCCGAAACCGGGAAATGCTTGATCGACCCGTCTTCCTTCGACCGGCTTGCAGTCTTGATCGCGTTGCCGGTGCCCGCGCAATTGACGAGGATGCGTTCCTGGCCATGGGCTTCGCGCGCCTTGGCAAAGGCGGCGTCGACTTCTTCTTCGCTGGTGACGTTGACCTTGCAGAACACGCCGCCCAGTTCGGCAGCCATGGCATTGCCCTTTTCCTCGTTAAGGTCGAAAATCGCAACCTTCACGCCTTTGGCAGCCAGTACCCGCGCGGTGGCCGCACCAAGGCCGGAAGCGCCGCCGGTAACCACAGCTGCGACGGATGAGTCGAGTATCATTCCTATTTCCTTCTGCTTAAGCCCCTGCCGCAGGCGGGAGGGGTTTGGGGTGGGGTGTTATGAGGGTGAAGACTGCCCACCCCCGACCCCTCCCGCGTGCGGGAGGGGGGGAAAGCGTCAAAGCCGTTCGATGATCGTGACGTTGGCCTGGCCGCCGCCTTCACACATCGTTTGCAGGCCATATTTGCCGCCTTTGGCATCGAGCACGCCCAGCAGCGTCGCCATCAATTTGGTGCCCGAAGCGCCGAGCGGGTGGCCGAGCGCGATCGCGCCGCCATGCACGTTGAGGCGATCATGCGAAGCGCCGAGATATTTCATCCAGGCGAGCGGAACCGGAGCAAAGGCTTCATTGACCTCATAGGCGTCGATATCGCCGATCGTCATGCCAGCCTTTTTCAGGGCCTTTTCGGTCGCGAAAAGCGGTTCTTCGAGCATGATGACCGGGTCGCCCGCAGTAACCGAGATATGGTGGATGCGCGCCCGTGGCGTCAGGCCATGGTCTTTCAGCGCCTGTTCCGACACAATGAGCGCGGCCGATGCACCGTCGCAGATCTGCGAACTGGTGGCGGCGGTGATCGAGCCACCTTCCTGCAACAGCTTCACGCCGGAAATGCTCTCCCTTGTCGCGTCGAAACGGATGCCTTCGTCGATGTTGTGCAACTGCTTGCCTTCAGGGGTGTCGACCTCGACGCCTACGATTTCATTCCTGAAATGCCCGGCTTCGGTTGCGGCAATGGCGCGCTGGTGGCTGGCGAGCGCGAAGGCGTCGAGATCGTCCTTGGTGAAGCCATGTTTCTTGACGATCATTTCCGCACCGGCAAACTGGCTGAACATGATGCCGGGGAATTTTTCTTCCAGGCGGGGCGACTTATAATTGCCCAGACCTTCCTTCATGAACAGCGTCGCAACCGAGCCCATCGGCACGCGGGTCATGCTTTCGATGCCGCTGGCAAGGACGATGTCCTGCGTGCCCGACATCACCGCCTGGGCAGCGAACATCATCGCCTGTTGCGACGAACCGCACTGACGGTCGATGGTGACGGCGGGGATGCTGTCGGGCAGTTTCGACGCCAGCACCGCGTTGCGGCCAATATCCATGGTCTGCTGGCCACCCTGCGAGACGCAGCCGGTGATGACGTCATCGATGGCTTTGGTATCGAAATCGTTGCGTTCAGCAATCGCATCGAACACCGCAGCGCCGAGATCGACGGGGTGCACCCCGGCAAGCTTTCCACCGCGCCGCCCGCCGGCGGTACGAACGGCATCGACAATATAGGCTGTGGCCATGACAGAACTCCCTTATGTGGTTTAATCGTGCGATTAAACCGAGTCTGTGCGGGGGTCAATGCCCATGGCGAATATATGTGATGTTCTTCCGGGCGAAGGCGCCGGGGCTAGGCTTTCAGCGCCGCAATCGCTTCCCTTGTGGCGCGCGAATAATTGCCCCAGCGATAGCGATAGGTGCCTATGAAGTGCACGAACGCCGGGCTTTCGGGCATCGGCTCGTCCCAATGGTTGATATAGCGGTCATAGGGCAGTTGCACCGGTTCAGGGTCATTCGCGACCACCCAGTTCGACGCGACCTGCTCGCTGCCCCATTGCCGCCAGGTTGCGCCCAGCCGCTCGTCCATTTCCTGTGAAAAACGGGCGACCGTGGCGCGCCGATCATCGCTGCGCGCAAATCCGGCAAAACCGGCGCAACCGCGAATATAATGCCGGGAATCGGCATCGGGCAGCCCTTTCATCGCAGCTTCCGCATGCGCCTGTACATGATCGGTGGTCGGACCGTTCGCGTGGAAAATCTGCGAGATTTCGCGGGCGCTCCTGAATCCGTGTTGCGCCTCGTCGAGGCCACCGGCCAAGGTGAAGCTGCGATTGTCGTCGATAGCGGCGGCAACCTCCGGAACCGGGCCGGTTGTCACCGTATCCGAATCGAGCTGGATGACGAAATGGTCGCTGCGCCGGTCGAGAATCGACAGCAGCCGTTCCCAGCAATTGTCGCGCGGGCAGGGTGCGGTGTCGACATCGCTTTTGCCGATGATCTCTGGATTGTCGCAATGCTGCGCCAGCACTGCCTTGTCGGCGGCGGTCAGCGTGCCATCGTCGAGCAGGACGATCTTGCCGCGCGGCAAATGATGGTGCAGCGATTTGACGGCAACCAGATAGGGCAGCAGCACGGCGGTGCCGATCATCGAAAACAGGATGACGCCATCGTCCTGCGCGATGATGGGCGGCGTATCCAATATGCCCTGGACAGCACGTTCGTGCGCCCATGCGCCCGCTTTTCGACCTACCGCCGCAATCAATTCCATCAGGGTCAACCGTTAATCCTTGAGCGCAACTGCACGCATGTAATGGCTTCCTTAGGCCGAGGCTATTTCGACATGATTAACGGCAGAAGGTTTTACACGGGCAGCGACCAGGCTGCCGCTGACGATCAATGCCGTGCCGACCAGCGTCGTCATGGTGACGGGCTCGCTGAAGAACAGCCAGCCGAACAATGCGGCCCAGACAAAGGCGGTATATTCGACCGGTATCAGCACCTGTGCCTCTGCCCGGGCATAGGCCCAGCTCAACAGCAACAGCGAGACGATTGCCAGCGCCGCCGCAGTCACGAGCATCGGAACCTTGGCGACAACAAGCGGCGCGAGGAACCATGGCGCGGCCAGCGACAGCACCGCAGCGGTCAGCAGATTCTGGAAAAAAGCGATCTCGATCGGCCCTGCCGCCTGCGCCTGCTGGCGGGCAAGGATCAGGTTATAGGCAAACAATATCGCGGAAAACAGTACAGCGGCAGCCCCCCAAAGCGCGTCTTTGCTATAATGGCCGCTGAACTTGCCGATGAGGATGATCGCCACGCCGCCCAATCCGGCGACCGATGCCAGTATCGCCTCGCGGCCGATCGTTTCGCCCAGCAATATCGCTGCCAGATATAACGCGATAACCGGCGCAATGAACGACAGACCGATGGCCTCGGCCAGCGGCAATCGCGCGATCGCCCAGAAAAAGCTGATCGCCATCCACGCCACGACAAAGCTGCGCCAAAGATGCAGCCGCAAATTGGCCCGCGCAGGCCAGCCTTGCCCCGTCGCCACGAACATCGTTCCGGCAATCAGGCTGCCCGTCAGGTTGCGCCACAGCACGGCATTATAGGCCCCTAGCGCAATCGACAGATCCTTCATGGCGGCGTCCATCAGCGAGAATATACCGACAGCAAGCGCAGCAACGGCAAAGGCAATCGCCGGGCTGGTGGTGCGATGGAGCGTCATGGCAAAAGCCGATAGGCTGCGCCGCCACCCTTGCCAAGTGGCAGTGGCCCGCATAAATGTGCGGCCACATCATGGACCCTAGCCCATTTCCCTGGATCGATGTCGTCATCATCCTAGCGTTGATCGCATTGAACGGCGTTTTTGCGATGTCCGAACTGGCGATTGTGTCCTCGCGCCCCGCAAGGTTGCAGGCCATGGCTGACGGGGGCAGCAGCGGGGCCGCCACCGCAATCAGATTGTCCAGGGATCCGGGCAAATTCCTGTCGACCGTGCAGATCGGTATCACGCTGATCGGCATCATCGCCGGCGCCTATTCGGGTGCCAGCCTGGGCGGACCGGTTGGCGAGCGTATCGCACAACTGGGCCTGTTTGGAACAGGATGGTCGATGAATATCGGCTTTGGCCTTGTCATCGGCGCGACAACCTATGCCTCGCTTGTCATCGGCGAACTGGTGCCCAAGCAATTCGCGCTGGTGGCGCCCGAACGGATCGCGGCGCTGGTCGCACGGCCGATGGAGGGGCTGGCATGGATTACCGCGCCGCTCGTCTGGCTGCTCGATGCCTCCAGCAGTCTGATTTTCAGGGTGTTGGGGCTTAACCGCGACAATCGCGACGCCCTGACCACCGAGGAACTCAAGGTCGTGTTCACCGAGGCGACCCATGCCGGGATCATCGAGGAGCATGAGCATAAGGTGATTTCGGGGGTGGTCCGGCTCGCCGATCGTCCGGTGCGCGAGGTCATGACGCCGCGCACCGAGGTAGATACAATTGCCGCCGACGCCAGTGCTGACGACATACGCGACCGCCTGCTCAATTCGCCGCACACGCGGCTTCCGGTCATGGGCGAAAGCGTTGACGACATAATCGGCGTGGTGCAGGCGCGTGACATAGTCGCATCGCAGATCGAAGGCCGCCCGCTCGACCTGAAGGCCATGATGCGCAAGGCGGAAATCGTCCCCGATCAGCTTGACGCGATGGATGCACTCGAAATCCTGCGCAAATCCGAAGTGCCGATGCTGCTGGTGCATGACGAATATGGCCATTTCGAAGGCATTGTGACGCCCAATGATCTGCTGGCGGCGATTGCCGGCGAGTTCGCTTCCGATCAGGAACAGGGCAGCGCGGCCGACATTGTCGCGCTGGATGATGGCTCATTGCTGCTCGACGGCGGCATGTCGGCAGACACAATGGCACAGGCGCTCGATATCCAGCTGCCCGAGGATCGCGATTATGCGACGGCGGCGGGCCATGTGCTCCATGTGCTGCGTCACCTGCCCCATGAAGGCGAGAGCTTCGACTATGCGGGATGGCATTTCGAAGTGGTCGACATGGACGGGCGGCGGATAGACAAGCTGCGCGTCCGACGGATCGACGACGATAGCGAATGACGGCAGGGGGCGGTCGCTTGCGGCGTCGCCCCCTGTCGCCAGATCAATTCAGCCTATCACCGGATCCAGTGCGGCATTCGCCGCCCGCGATCACGCCTTCGCTATCTCGCTGCCCAGCGCGCCATATTTCTTCTCGAAACCGGCAACATCCCCGCTGACCAGCAATCTGGCCTGATCGACCCAATTGTCGCGTCCGATGCGCCCGGCGAACACGCCCAGCTTGGCATCGATGTCGGCAATGTCGGTGGCGCTCCAGTTCGCGATCTGGTCAAGGCTGGTGATACCCAGCGACTTCAACTGGACGACCAATTTGGGGCCGACGCCCTTGAGCAGTTCGATATTGTCGGGAATGCTAGGCTTGGCAACCGGCTTGGCGGCTTTCGGCTTGGGCTGCGGCTTTGCGACAGCCTTGGTTCCGGCTTCCGCCCTGGCCTTTGGCGTTGCAGCTTTGGGCGGAGCGACTTTTGCCTTGGGCTTGGCGACGGTCTTGGTTTCGGCCCTGGCCCTGGGGGCGGCGGCTTTGGGCTGGACGGCTTTCGGCGTCGCTGCCTTCTTCGCGGCGGGTGCGGCGACCGTACCGGCTTTCGCCGGAGCTGTCGCTGCGGGCTTCGGCACGGCCTTTGTCGCCACCTTTGCCTTAGCCGGTGCAGCCGCCTTGGGCTTGCTAGCGGTTTTCGCAGGCTTGGCCGCAGTCTTTTTTTCCACCGGCTTTGCCGCAGGCTTGGGGACGGGTTCGGCCGCTTTGGCAGGGGCTGCCTTGGCCCTGGCCGGAGCCGCCTTGGCTTTCGCTGTCGTCTTTGCCTTGGCTACGGGTTTGGCCTTTGCGACCGTTTCCGCCATCAAAGGCGCAGGCTGCGCTGCCACCGGTTCGGGTTCGACGATTTTGGCAGCAGGCGGGCTCACCGGTTGGGTGGGGGATTCGATCCTGGGTGGCTCCACCTTTTTGCGCGGCAGCGCGAAAAACAGGATGGCGATTGCCGCCGCCGCCACGATAAGAAAAATAACCACGCTGGTCGCCATAAATAATCCCCTCCCGCCCGCGGCGGATTTGATTCTGCCCTGCACAACTTAGTCGGCAAAGCGGCGCTGTCCAGTGGGCGGGGTTAACCACCCCGACGCCGCCGCGTCATCCGGCCGCCTTCTCGCGCGCGACTTCGCGCCAGCCAATGTCGCGACGGCAAAACCCACCCGGAAAGTCGATGGCATCGACGGCGGCATAGGCTGCAATCTGGGCCGCGCCGACGCTTGCGCCGCGCGCGGTGACGTTGAGAACGCGTCCGCCACTGGCGACCAGCTGTCCATCCTTCACCACCGTGCCCGCGTGGAATATCCTGGCATCGCCCACATCGCCAATGGTGATCGGGCTGCCCTTTTCCGGTGTGCCGGGGTACCCCTTGGCGGCCATGACCACGGTCAGCGCAGCCTCATCCGACAGCGCCGGACGGTCGGCACCCGATAGCCCGCCTTCGCTGGCGGCGGCGAGCAGCAGTTCGACCAGATCCCCTTCGAACCGCATCATCAGCACCTGGCATTCGGGGTCGCCGAAACGACAATTATACTCGATCAGCCTTGGCCCCTGCGGGGTCAGCATCAGTCCGGCGAAAAACACGCCGCTATAGGGGCGGCCGTCGCGCGCCATGGCGCTGACGGTCGGCCGGATGATACGTTCCATGACTTCCGCCTCCAGCGCGGCGGAAAAGATGGGGGCAGGTGAATAGGCCCCCATTCCGCCGGTGTTGGGGCCGGTGTCCCCGTCGCCGACGCGCTTGTGGTCCTGTGCCGAACCAAAGGGAACGACGTTGCGACCGTCGCTGATTGCGAAGAAGCTGACTTCCTCGCCGGTCATGAATTCCTCGATCACCACCTCGGCCCCGGCACTGCCAAAGCCGCCGCTGAACATATGTTCGATCGCATCGCGTGCCTCGGCTTCGGTTTCTGCAATGATCACGCCCTTGCCGGCGGCCAGCCCGTCGGCCTTGATTACAACCGGCAGGCCGAAACGCGGCAACTCCGCCAGCGCCGCCGCCTTGTCGCTGTGGCGGGCATAAGCTGCGGTCGGGATATTCTCGCGCGCGCACAAATCCTTCACAAAGCCCTTCGACCCTTCGAGGATGGCGGCATTGGCATTGGGGCCGAACACCTTGATACCGGCGGCGCGCAGGCTGTCGCCAAGGCCATCAACCAGCGGCGCCTCCGGGCCGATGACGACAAAGCCGATGTTCCGGTCCAGACAGAAGGCCAGCACGGCACCGTGGTCGGCGGGGTCGACGGCGACGCATTCGGCATGGTCGGCGATTCCGGGGTTGCCCGGGCTTGCGAACAGTTTTTCGCAACTCGGTGATTGCGAAAGCCGCCATGCCAGCGCATGTTCGCGTCCACCCGAACCGATGAGCAAGATATTCAAGCGATGGACTCCCACTATCCCGATGATGAAGGTAGCAATGCGCGGCTGTTAGCCGAGGCAAAGGCGGGCAGCAATGCCCCTGCCTTGTCGGTATCGGAAATTTCCAACGCGCTGAAACGAACGGTCGAGGATCGCTTTGGCCATGTGCGCGTGCGCGGTGAACTTTCCGGCGTGAAACGCGCGGCTTCGGGGCATCTCTATTTCAGCCTGAAAGACGCCGATGCCAAGCTTGACGGGGTGATGTGGAAGGGGCATGCGGGGCGCCTGTCGTTCGCGCCCGAAGACGGGCTGGAAATCATCGCCACCGGCAAGCTGACAACCTATGCCGGGCGCTCGAGCTACCAGATTGTCGCCGACCGGATCGAATTGGCGGGCGAAGGCGCGCTGATGATGTTGTTCGAGAAGCTGAAGGCGCGGCTGGCCGCGGAAGGGCTTTTCGATACCGCGCGCAAGCGTCCCATTCCCTATTTGCCCCGCACCATCGGCATCGTCACCTCACCCACCGGTGCGGTTATCCGCGACATGATGCACCGGCTGGAAGCCCGATTTCCCAGCCATGTGGTGCTATGGCCGGTCCTGGTTCAGGGCGACAATGCGGCAGCGCAGATTGCCGCTGCGATCCGGGGCTTTGCCGATATGTCCACCGACGGGCCGGTTCGCCGTCCCGATTTGCTGATCGTCGCCCGCGGTGGCGGCTCGATTGAGGATCTGTGGGCGTTCAACGAAGAGCCGGTGGTCCGAGCGGTAGCCGACTGTCCGATACCCGTAATCTCTGCCGTCGGGCATGAAACCGACACGACATTGTGCGACTATGCCGCCGACCTGCGCGCGCCGACACCATCGGCGGCCGCCGAAATGGCGGTGCCGGTGCGGCTCGATCTGGCGCAGCGGATCGCCGAGGCGCAGTTGCGTCTGGCAGGCGCGCTAAGGCGGTTCGTCGAGCGGGCGCGCGATCGCCTTGCAACGCAGGAACGGCTGCTGCCCTCCGCGCAGGATATTATCGCCGAGCGTCAGCAACGCGCCGATGAATTGGGGGAAAAGCTGCGCCGGGGCCTCGAGCGCAGGTCCGATATTGCCCGGATAGCCTATGTCGGCGTGTCGGCGAGATTGAATCCGGCGCTGCTTCGCCGACCACTTGACCGGCAGCGCGACCGGCTGGAGGCGGCCCGGCTGAACCGTGCCTGGCTGGAACGAAAGCTCGCCGATGGCCGGTCGCGGCTGTCCGCTTTCGACAGGTTGCTGACCACATTGCATCCGGAAGCGCCACTGCTTCGGGGCTTTGCCCGGGTGACGACGCTTACCGGCGAAACCATTGCCGACAGCCAGACGGCGTTGCAGGCCCGGACGCTGCGGATCAAATTCCGCGACGGCTCGGTCGATGCCGCCGTTTCCGGAATCGAACCAGCGGCCCGCGCGACAGGCCAGCGGCGCAAGCCGGTTGAAAACGGGCAGCAGGAGGATCTGTTCGGCGAGAGCTAGGCCCGCTCAGGCTGCAAGGCGTCTAGGGCAACTCGCCTGATTTTGCCGGAAAGCGGGGAAAGTGCCGGTGCGTGGTCTTATCCCATCTCAGCGTCCCGCCGCCCACATGCCTCAGATAGGCAAAGACGGCCCGCCGCGCCGCCATGATCGCAATGATATTGGCGATAATCGTTCGCGGGAGCGACAGCAGCGCGGCCTGCGCGCCCTGTGCCCCAAAGACGAACCAGGCGCGTACCAGCTGGCGCCAGACCAGAAACAGGCCGTTCGCGATCAGCAGCGTCACCGTAGTCGCAGGCAAGGGTGCGGGGGGCGGCAAGCCTGCATGTTTCCCTGCGAAGAGGATCACGGTCAGGACGATGCAGGCATAGGCCGCCGTCAGCACGACCGCAGCGAAAATCGCCTTGCGGTCGCGAAGCCGCATCCATATTTCGGCGACGCCACCCTGCCAGCCAAGCCTGTCCCAGCCGGCAAGCGCAATGCCGATTGTCCATCGGGTCTTTTGCCGGACGGCGGAGGACAGCGTGTCGGGAAAGCATGCGCGCGTGCCGACAAGATCGCCGCGCTCGTCGGCGATCCGGGCGAAGATGGTGCGCGCGCCCTTGCCGGAAACCCCCAACCCCAATTCATAGTCCTCGGTCAGCGAGGTCGCGTCGAAAGGGGCGCCACCATGGGCAAGGGCAACACGGCCAAGATGGTTCCGCTCTATGGCGCAACCCACTCCGGCCAGCGGCAATGCCGCCCCGATCGCTTCGCGAACGACCAGCGCCTTGCCATGTGCCTCTGCGAATTCGTCGCCATAATGGCCGCTGATCCAGGTCGAGCCGCCAACCTGGATGGGGATGACGGGCAACTGCACCGCCGTCGCCCGCTCGATCAGCAGATCGAATATGCGCAACTCGTCGCGATGAACAAAATCCTCGGCGTCATGCAGCACGATCGCCTTCACCTTGAACCCGGCTGCGAGTTCGTCGGCGGCCATCGCCCGCCACAGCCGGTTCAGGCAATCGGCCTTGGTCGTCGGTCCGGCGTCGCTGCACAGCACCAGTCGGCAATCCGGATTTCCCCTGGCCCCCTCCCGGATCGCACGGATGCAGGCATTGTCGTTCGGATAGGCGCCAACATAGATGCGATAGGCGGAACCGGAGCCGCCCCAGGCATCGCCGCATCGTTGCAGCATTTGGGTAATGACTTCGGCTTCCTGCCATGCCGGGATGAAGACCGCGATCAGCCCCGGCCTGGCCGGACAGGCCAGCTGGTCGGCTGTTTGCGCAGGGATCGAACGATAGCGGGTGAGCCAGCGCCGGATCTTGTGGGCGATCCACATCATGTCGATCAGCAGGTCGTCCAGGGCCCCGATGCAGAACCAGAACGCGCTGAAGAGCAGCAGTTCCCGCTGCGCGAGTTGGAGGGTCGTCCAGATTTGGTCCATAATTGTCGATGCCTGCGGAGGAGCATCGTTCGGGGATCGCGCGAACTGCCGGTACTCAGCCTCTAATGGGCCATGATGCGCCGGTCCCGGGCTATTCCGATGACCATCGCCAGCAGCACCGGTAATGACCAGAACGCTCCGAACGAGAAATAGAGAATTTGCCGGACGCTATCGCTGATGAACATCGCGAGATGCGATATCACGGATAGAAGATGGAACCCCGTCGCCCAGATCGGCCAATAGCTGTCACTTTTCAAGGCAAGCCAATAAAATCCGGCCAGCAGGATGAGGTCGATGGCCATGACGGGAAGATGGGTTTCACCCCATGTCCCGAACCGCGCGCCCGCTGCTGAAGCGACGCTTGCTGTCATGATCATCAAAGCCCCTATGCGACCCGACCTGCCGCCGGCAGCCGCAGCAAAGCCGCAGCAGACCAGGGCAAGCACCCAGTATAGGGCAATGACCATAGCGTCAGGGAGAAGTAGGGCGTGCATATTCTGTCATGACCATCGACCGTGGCAATATGCAAGTCGGGGTGGTGGCTTCGACCTGCATATTGCCGACCTTTGCCGGAATATCAGAAACGCATCCGGCAGATCGCGGTGCCGGTCTGGCCGCTGGGGCCGTTCAGGGGTTATGGTTCAGCCAAATGTCCGGAACAGGCCGGAGACAAGGATTGTCATTGCAATCACCAACACCGTGGCCAGAACCGCGACCTGCAGGATGCGCAAGGTTCGCGATGTGCCGTCTAGGTCATTTCTTTTCCCTCCTACCGGGGGAAGGGCGAGCAAATGCATCAGGCTCTGATGGGCATTGCCGTCTTCCGCGTCGGTAGTCAGAATGGCGCCTTGTTCCGCACGGGCAAGCTGCAGAGGTTGCCTAGGCAATTTCTGCCCAAGCTCGGTTTGGGCCAGCGCCCGCGCCGCCGCGCCGCGATTGGCCGCGCCCAGATGCTGCACGGCGGCCGTGACATGATTGTCGACCGTCGAGGGCGAGAGGTCGAGCAGTCGACCGATTTCCTTGGAGGTGAAACCCTGCGCGACCAGCCGCAGGCAATCCTTCTGCCTGTCGGTCAGCTTTTCGACGCTCTGCTGTTCGATCATCATTCACCCATCCATCTGACGGTCGGCCCGCGCCATATGAATACCGGGACAGCCGCACCCAAGGCAACCTGTTTGCCGGAAATCATTGCGCAATGGCCCATGAGGCGGTTATCGCGATCGGCATGAACCCAGCCAATCGGAACACCGCTTCGACCCCCGCCTCCGCATTACGGGATTTTCTTGCGAGCGAGGCAGCTGGCGGTATCATCCTGATGGTGGTGGCGGCGCTTGCGCTGACGATCGCCAATTCACCTTTGGCCGACCGCTATTTCCATTTCATCCACGCGGTCACGGGGCCGGTATTGAGCCCCAAGCTTGGCCCGATGACGGTTCATCTGTGGATCAATGACGGGCTGATGGCCATATTCTTCCTGCTGGTCGGCCTTGAAATCAAACGCGAATTTGTCGACGGGCATCTGGCGACCTGGGCCGACAGGCTGTTGCCGATGATTGCGGCCGCAGCGGGGATGGCGCTGCCTGCGGCGGTGTATCTTTTCATGGCGGGTGGCGATCCGGCGCTGGTGCGCGGCTGGGCGATCCCCGCTGCCACCGACATTGCCTTTGCCATTGGCGTACTGGCGCTACTCGGCAGCCGCGCGCCAGCCTCGCTCAAACTGTTCCTGACCACCGTCGCCATAGTCGACGATATGGGCGCGGTCGCGATCATTGCCTTATTCTACACCACCAGCCTCGACCTGGTTGCGCTGGGTGCCGCCGTGCTGATCTGGCTCGCGATGCTCGCTATGGGCCGACTGGGCGTGGCACGGCTCTGGCCCTATTTGATCCTGGCCGCGCTGCTCTGGTATGCGACCTTGCTGTCGGGTGTGCACGCGACCATCGCGGGCGTGCTCGCCGCCTTCGCCATTCCGCTGCGTCGTTCGATCGCGACACCGGATGCCGAAGACTCATTGCTGCACCGGCTGGAACATTTGCTGGCCCGTCCGGTGGCCTTTGCCATCGTCCCGCTTTTCGGCTTTGCCAATGCAGGCGTCTCGCTGCAGGGTGTCGGGTTTGACACATTGCTTGCGCCGCTTCCGCTGGGAATCGCGCTGGGGCTCTTCATCGGCAAGCAGATCGGGATATATGGCAGCGTTCGGCTTTGCGTGAAACTGGGGTTTGCCGCGCGGCCGCGCGACGCGAACTGGTTGCAGATTTATGGCGTCGCCTTGCTCTGCGGCATCGGTTTCACCATGAGCCTGTTCATCGGCGGCCTTGCCTTTACCGATGCCGCGCAGGCGGACGCGGTGAAGATTGGCGTGCTGATGGGGTCCGTGCTGTCGGCGCTCAGCGGCTATTGCCTGCTCCGCTTCGGTGCCAGAACTAGGGCGGCCAACGGATATAACGGGGGCTGAGTTCGACCGAGGCGAATCAAAAAAGGGACGCAAATCGCGTCCCTCATTCGATTGCCGACAAGCGCGGGCGCGGTCCGAAAGACCGCAGCACCAAATTACTTGATCTTGGCTTCCTTGAACTCGACATGCTTGCGCGCGACGGGATCATATTTGCGGAATGACATCTTTTCCGTCTGATTCCGGGGGTTTTTCTTCGTGACATAGAAGAAGCCGGTGTCAGCGGTGCTGACGAGACGGATTTTGATGGTGGCTGGCTTCGCCATGGCCTGTTCCTTCGGTTCGAATCGCTAAAATGAAAACGGACGGCGCGATGCCGCCCGAAACTGGCGCGCTACTGCGCCGAAGCGGCTGAAAAGTCAAGCCTGCTTCTCAAACGGCCGCGATTAACCAAACGGTAACCATAAAGGCGCATCAACGGAATGGGAAATCGGGGGCAACCGGCATGCAATATGATCATGACCAGCTATTGATGATTCGCGCGGAACTTGGCGATCTGGTCGAAGCGCTGCGCATGACCGCCTATGACGCCAATCCGCTGCAATTCCTGATGCGGCTGGAAAATATCCGCGAAACCTCCGCCCATCATGGCCTGACCGCCGTTGCCGAAATCGCGGCCACATTCGAAGCCGCGCTCCAGCGCTTTGGCATGCAGGGCAACCATGCGGTGTGCGACAGCTTTCTGGGCATCATGGCGGATGCGATCGGCGTTGCCCATCTGCACCCTGCGGCTTCGGAGGCACTGCTCGCCTCGGTCGCGATCCGTCTTGGCGGCTGACGCCAGGCGCGGCCTGCGCTAACGGCATTGCATGGACAGCCTGCTTGCATCCTTCCTCGCGCTGATTCTCACCGAAACCGGCGATCGCACGCAGTTGCTGGCGGCGGCGCTGGCGATTCGCTTTGCCGGTAACCGGCCTGTCATCCTGGGTCTTGCCGCAGCGAGCCTGCTCAACTGCCTGATTTCGGCCTATGCCGGATCGTTTGTCGACCAATGGGTCAGCCAGGATCCGGTGCGGCTGTTCAACGGGCTGGCCTATCTGCTGGCGGGTGTGGCGATGCTGGCATGGCGCCGCCCGGTCGACTTGCTCGAAGGCTGGAAAACCGGACCATTTCTGACGGCTTTTCTCGGCATCTTCATCCTGCAATTTGGCGACAAGGGCCAGTTCATCATCGGGACCAGTGCGGCGCGGGCCGACCATTGGCTGTTTCCGGCGATTGGTGGCTGGCTGGGCACCTTGGCGGCAATCATTCCGGCGATTTTGCTGAAAGAACGCCTGGCCCGGATTCTGCCTGTCACGAAAATCCGGATCGGCGGCGGCCTGGCGCTGTGCCTATTGGGGATGATCCACGCGCTGAAGGCGTGGCACATTATCTGAAAGCTTGCGCTCTGGGCAAATTGCCGACACCTTGGCTGTTCCAATCCGGAGTGGAGGCCCGATGTCGATTTCCCCGCGACCCTTTACCGTTTCGATAAATCAAAGCGCACTCGACGATCTGCAGGCGCGGCTGGCGCTGACCCGGCTGCCCGAAAGGGAAACCGTCGACGATTGGGATCAGGGGTTGCCGCTCGCTTATGCCGCCGAACTGCTCGATTATTGGCGCAACCGCTATGACTGGCGGCGATGCGAGGCGGAACTGAACCGCTGGCCGCATTTCAAGGCGGAAATCGACGGGCTCGATATCCACTTCATCCATGTGAAAAGCAGCCGTGCCGACGCCCGGCCGATGGTCATCACGCATGGCTGGCCGGGGTCGGTGCTCGAATTCGCGCAGGTGATCGAGGCACTGACCGAGCCGTCGGATGCCAGCCAGCCCGCCTTCCACCTCGTCCTTCCCTCATTGCCCGGCTTTGGCTTTTCGGCGCGGCCAGACAAGGCCGGCTGGACGATCGAGAAGATTGCCGAAGGCTGGGATGCGCTGATGCGCGGGCTCGGCTATGATCGCTATTTCGCGCAGGGCGGCGACTGGGGCGCGATGGTGACCTCGGCGATCGGCGCGCAGAACAGGGGCGGTTGTGCGGCGATCCATGTCAACATGGCGGTCGCAACCCCGCCGCCGGAGGTGCTCGCCAGCCCCACTCCGTTCGAGGCGCAATCATTGATGCGCGCGGGCTGGTATCAGGAGAAAGACAGCGGCTATTCGAAGATCCAGAGCACGCGTCCACAGACTTTGGGCTATGCGCTGACCGACAGCCCGGTCGGTCAGATGTGCTGGATCATCGAGAAATTCCACGGCTGGTCCGATTGCGACGGGCACCCCGAAAATGCCTTCAGCCGCGACCATCTGCTCGACAATGTCATGCTCTACTGGCTCAACGCCACTGCGGCCTCGTCGGCGCGGCTATATTGGCACAGCTTTGCGACGGCGAACCTTGCCGAGGTGCAGGTGGCGACGGGGATCAGCGCCTTTCCCAAAGAATTGTTCCGCCCGTCGCGGCGCTGGGCGGAGACGCGCTACAAGAATATCGTCTATTGGAACGAGGTGGAAAAAGGCGGGCATTTCGCCGCGATGGAGCGGCCCGAACTGTTCATTGCCGAAGTCCGCAATTGCTTTGGGGCGATGACGTTATAGCTCGCCAAAATCTGGTATCGTCATCCTGAACTTGTTTCAGGATAACAATCTGACATAGCGTGTAACCCTGAAACAGGTTCAGGGTGACGAACGGGGAAATATGGGCAGGTTGATTGCACGGCGGCTGTTGACGGCAATTCCGACGCTGCTGGCGATCATCATCCTGTCCTTCATCCTGATGCGCTTCGCACCGGGTGGCCCCTTTGATGGTGAACGCCCGCTGGCACCCGAAGTACGTGCTGCGCTGGAGGAGGCCTATGGTCTCGACAAAAGCCTGCCCGAACAGGTGTGGATGTATCTCGGTCGCCTAGCGCAGGGCGATTTCGGGCCAAGCATGGTCTATCGCGATTTCACCGTCTCCGGGCTGATTGCAGAGGCGTTGCCGGTGTCGCTGACGATCGGCGGCTGCGCGCTGCTGCTGGCGACGGTGCTGGGCATCTCGGCCGGGCTGTGGGCGGCCTTGCGCGCTGCCAGATGGCAGGATGAGGGGCTGATGCTGGGCGCGACCCTGCTCACCGCGCTGCCGACCTTTGTCACCGGGCCGCTGCTCGCCTTGATCTTCGGTCTCTGGCTCGGCTGGCTGCCGGTTTCAGGACAGAATGACGGATGGAACTGGCTGGTGCTGCCGGTAGTGGCGCTCGCCTTGCCGGTGACCGGTGCGGTCGCCAAACTGGCGCGCGCCGGGCTGGCCGGCGAATTGGGCGCCGACCATATCCGTGCCGCGCGGGCACGGGGAATCGCGCCGCTCACCATTTTGCGCCGCCATGCGCTTCGTCCGGCGCTGGTGCCGGTGGCGAGCTATCTCGGCCCTGCCGCCGCCGCGCTGCTGACCGGGGCGGTGGTGATCGAAACCATATTCGGTCTGCCGGGGCTGGGGCGCTATTTCGTCCAGGGTGCATTGAACCGCGACTATCCGCTCGTCCTCGGCGTGGTGACGCTCTACGCCGCGCTGATCATCCTGTTCAACCTGTTCGCCGACCTGATCTACGGCTGGCTCGACCCGCGAATGCGCGAGGGGTGATGCCAATCTGGAATATATTCGGCCAGGATCGTGCATCTGTTTCACACAAAGGTAAAAAGGCGGATAATGAACAACCATGCCCGCTAAGCTTTTTCGCTTTTTTGGTTTCTTTTCTTTGCGTGAAACCATTTGCACAATCATCGCGATACCGGATGAATCGTTCCGATGAAACCCGCGCTCCTCATCGTTGTCCTGATCGCGCTGGCGGCTTTGCTTGTTCCGCCGCTGCTGCCTTATGATCATATCGCGATCGACTGGGATAGCGTGCGCGTCGGGCTGTTCACCGACGGGCATGTGCTTGGCACCGACGATCTGGGCCGCGACCGGCTGGCACGATTGCTGGTCGGGACGCGGGTCACCCTGTCGGTGGCGCTTGCCGCCGCGCTTGTCGCGCTGGTGATCGGGGTGGCCTGGGGGGCGATTGCAGGCTGGGTCGGTGGACGCACCGATGAATTGATGATGCGCATCGTCGACGGGCTCTATGCGCTGCCCTTCATGTTCGTGGTGATCCTGCTGATGGTGGTTTTTGGCCGCTCGATATTGCTGGTCTTCCTCGGCATCGGTTTTGTCGAATGGCTGACGATGGCGCGCGTGGTGCGCGGGCAGGTGATCGCGCTCCGGCAACGGCCGTTCATCCTCGCGGCGGAGGCGGCAGGATCGCCCGCGCGCGCGACGCTTCTCCGCCACATATTGCCCAATGTGGCCGGGGTGGCGGTCGCCTATCTGATGCTGACAGTGCCGCATGTGGTGATGATCGAAAGCTTCCTGTCCTTCCTGGGGCTGGGCGTGCAGGAACCGCTGACTTCGCTCGGCATCCTCGTCAACGAAGGCGCGGAGGAAATGGACATGAACCCTGCGGCGCTGCTGCTGCCCGGCGGGGTGCTGGTGCTGCTGATCGCCTGCCTGACGATCGCCGGAGAACGCTTCCGCGACCGGCTGGCGGATGTCGCGAAATGAGCGGGGGCTACACCGTCCGGAATCTGTCGGTCCGCGTCGGCGACCGCAGGATCGTCGAGGATATCAGCCTTGCCCTCAATCCCGGCGAGATCGTCGCGCTGGCGGGGGCATCGGGCGCGGGCAAGAGCATGACCGCGATGACGCCCTTCGGGCTGACCGCAGGCGTTGCCAGCGGCTCGGCGATGCTCGACGGTCTCGAACTGGTTGGCCTGCCCGAAAGCGACCTAAGCCGGTTGCGCGCGGAAAAGCTGGGCTTTGTCTTTCAGCAGCCGTTGACCGCACTCACCCCGCACCGCACCGTGCGGCAGCATTTGCAGGAGGCGGCGATGCAGGCTGGCGGCGCGCGGCCCGACAAGGCGGCAATGGTCGCGATGCTCGAAGCGGTCGGCCTGTCGCGCCCCGAAGAGCGGCTGGCGCAATATCCGCACCGGCTGTCGGGCGGCGAGCGGCAGCGCGTTCTGATCGCCGCCGCACTCGCGCACGGGCCACGCTATCTGATCGCCGACGAACCGGTGAGCGCGCTCGATGCGGCATTGCGCGGCGAGATCATGGCGCTGCTTGTCCGCCTCTGTCGGCAGCGGGGGATGGCGATGCTGCTGGTCAGCCACGATCTGGCAGGGATCGAACATCATGCCGATCGCTTGTTGCTGCTCGATCAGGGCAGGGTCGCGGAAAGCGGAACCGCCCGGCAGATCGCAACCGCGCCCACCACCGATTATGGCAAGCGCCTGATGGCTGCGACGCCGCGCCTTGCCGAACCGTTGCAGGCGTTACCCGCAACCGGCGATATAGTGCTGGAGACGGCGGCTGTTCATTGCCATTTCGCCAAACCCGGCTGGCGCAGGGGGCGGATCGACGCGGTTGTCGATGCCGGTCTGACGCTGGCCAAAGGCGAGACGCTGGCGCTGGTCGGCGGATCGGGATCGGGCAAATCGACACTGGGGCGGGCGATTGCGGGGCTGGGGCCGATGGCGTCGGGGGTGATAAAATGGCAGGGTGAAGCGCTGCCGCCGCGTGCGCACCGCAGCGCGGAGCATCGCCGCCTGATCCAGCCCGTATTTCAGGATCCGCTCGCCAGCCTCGATCCGCGCTGGCGCGTGGCGGATATCATCGCCGAGCCGCTCCGCTGGCTTGCCCCGGAGGCCGAACGGCATGACCGCGCTGGAAAGCTGCTCGAAGAAGTTGGCCTGCCGCGCGATTTTGCCAGCCGCAAACCCGCCTCGCTGTCGGGCGGGCAGGCGCAGCGCGTGGCGATTGCACGGGCGCTGTCGGCCAATCCCGACATGCTCCTGCTCGACGAGGCGACCTCTGCGCTCGACCCGCTGGTTGCCGACGGTGTGGTGGCATTGTTCGGCCGGTTGCAGCGGGAGCGTGGATTGTCGCTGCTGTTCATCACCCACGATCTGGCGCTCGCCCGCCGCGCCGCACACCGGATCGCGGTGATGGAAGCCGGGCGGATCGTCGAGTGCGCGCCGCGTGAGGCGTTGTTCGCCAACCCGCAGGCCGAGGCGACCAAAAGGCTGATTGCGGCGAGCGGTTAGCGGGCTTGTGATTTCCTCAGAAGAAAGAAGGAAATAAGGAAGAAGAGTCATTGTGCCGGATGACGGCTATCTGAGCCAAGCCCCTTATTTCTTATTCTCTTATTCCTTCTGAGGAAAATGGAAGCGACCTGTTCAGGCTGCCGACAAAGCCGCAAATCCGCGCTCCAGATCGGCCTTCAGATCCGCCACATCCTCCAGCCCGATCTGCAGCCGGATGACGGTGCCGTCGCAGGCCCAGTGTGTCGCGCTGCGATAGTGTTCGGGCCGCTTGGGCACGGCAAGGCTTTCAAAGCCGCCCCAGCTAAAGCCGATGCCGAACAGTTCGAGCGTGTCGACAAATCGGGCCGCGCTGTCCTGATCGCCCTTCAACACGAAGGAGAATAGCCCCGACGATCCGGTGAAATCCCGCCTCCAGATGGCATGACCCGGGCAGTCGGGGTGGGCCGGGTGGAGCACCTTGGCCACCTCGGGCCGATCCGACAGCCAGCGGGCGATTTCCAGCGCCGAAGCCTCGTGCGCCTTCAGCCGAACAGCCATGGTGCGCAGGCCGCGCGCGGCGAGATAGGCATCGTCGGGCGAGAGTATCTGTCCCAGCGTCTGCGCGGTCGCGCGCAACGCTTGCCAATGGCGCTTGCCGGTGGTCACGCTACCGGCCATCACGTCGCTATGGCCGACGACATATTTAGTCGCGGCAAGGATCGTCATGTCGACGCCCTTGTCGAGCGCGGTGAAGAAATAGGGCGTGGCCCAGGTATTATCGAGCAAGGTGACGATTTCGCGTTTGCCCTGCTGTGCCTTGGCGGCGGTGCAGATGGCGGGGATGTCGGACACTTCAAAGGTCAGGCTGCCGGGGCTTTCCATCAGGATCGCGCGCGTGCGATCGCAAAACAGTTCGGAAATTCCGGCCCCCGCCAGCGGATCGAAAAAGCGCGTCTCGACACCCCATTTTTTGAGGAAGCCCTGCGCGAAGCTGCGGCTCGGATCATAGGCATTGTCGCTCATCAACAGCACGTCGCCGGGCTGCAGCACGGCGAGCAACGCGCCGGCAATCGCCGCAACGCCCGATGGATAGAGCATGGTGCCATGCGCGCCGGGCTCGAGTTCGGTCAGCGCCTCTGCCAGCGACCATTGGGTGGGTGCGCCGCGCCTGCCGTAGAAGAATCGGCCATCTTCGTTGGTATTGCCGCCTTCGTTCAGGGCCGCGACATTTTCGTAAAGATGCGTGCTCGCGCGCCACACGGGCGGGTTGACGACCGCGCCGGTCAGCGCCTTGCGGCGACCGCCGGTGATGATTTTGGTGTCGGGTTTCTGCGGATGTTCGGGATCGGCCATGCCGGTCCGATAGCCGCTAAGCCCCTGCGCTGTCGAGTGCAGCGCCGTCGACGGCACGACAATAAAGATGCCAGGTCGCATGGCCCAGCACCGGCAGCACGATGAACAGGCCCAGAAAGGCGGGCAACATTGCGAGGAACGAACCGGCAGCGACAATCGCCGCCCAGCCGAACATCACCGCCTTGTTCGACCGGATCGTGCCAAGGCTGACGATGATGGCGGTGATGAAATCGACGTCCTTGTCGCACAGCATGGGCAGGCTCATCACCGTGATCGCGTAGAGCGCGAAGGCAAAAATGGCGCCCACCGCGCTGCCGACCAGCAGCATGGCGATGGCCACGGGTTCGAGCAACATCGCGACATTCTCGCCCCCAATCCCCGATTCGGCCATGAAGATCGCAAAAATGCCGTGCGCGAGGATCATCCAGAAACTGAACGCGACAAAGACGATGCCCGCAACCATCAACACCTGATCGTCGCCGCGCCCGCGAAGCGCCCAGATAATCGATCGCCAGTTGACCGGTAGCCCCGCCTGCCGTCGGCGGCTGACTTCATACAGGCCGACTGCGGCAAAGGGCGCGATGATCGGGAAACCGGCAATCAGCGGGATCGACCAGGCGCCTTCGCCGAGCCGGATCAGGCCGTAGACAAGCACCGCACCACCGATCGCGTAGAAGGCGGCGAAGAAAAGGCCGAATGCCGGATAAGCGGCATAATCGCGCCAGCCCGCGGCGAGTGCAGTGCGAAGGTCGGCAAATGTCAGATCGTTGGCGACCGTATAGGGCGCAATGGGACTTTGGCCGGTTGCAGCCATGATGCTCTCTCCCTGTCCATCTTCCCCATGGGCAGGATGCAACGATTCGCGCCTCGCTTCAAGCGCCTAACACGGCCACTGTTCCGGCGGGCGAACGGCTCAGGCCGCGCCGGTTTCCTTGGGCGTGTCGGGATCGAGGCCCCATTCGCTCCAGCTGCCGTCGTAAAGGGCGACATCCTTCTTGCCGGTCAGGCGGGCGCCGAACAATACAACCGCAGCGGTCATGCCCGATCCGCAGGTGGTGATCATCTGCTTGTCGAGATCGACCCCTGCCTCGGCGAAGGCAGCCTCCAGTGCCGCGCCCTGTTTCCAGGTGCCATCGGCGTTGAACAGGTTCGAATAAGGCAGGTTGCGGCTACCCGGGATGTGGCCCGATGCCATTTCGGCGCGGGGCTCCTTCTCCTCGCCGGTAAAGCGGCCGGCACCGCGCGCATCGACGACCACGGCGTCCTTGCTGTGCAGATTGGCCAGCATGTCGGCCTTGGTCCTGACACCACTATCGTCTTTCCACACGGTGAAATGGCGGTGGCGCAGCGCGGGTTTGCCGGTTTCAAGCGGGCGTCCCTCTGCCTTCCACTTTGCAAGGCCGCCGTCGAGAATGGCAACATCATGCGCCCCGAACAGCGTGAGCATCCACCAGGCGCGGGTTGCCGATTTGAACGGGCTGTCGTCATAGACGACGATCCGGCTGCCATCGCCCAGACCCAGCGACTGCATGCGGCTGGCGAATTTTTCGGCGGGGGGCAACATGTTGGGCAGGCTGGAATTGCTGTCCGCGATCTCGGCAAGATCCATATAGACTGCGCCCGGAATATGACCGCCTTCATATTCGGCAGCGGCGCTGCGCCCTGCATCGGGCATATGCCAGGTTGCGTCAACGATCCGCAGATCAGATGCGCCGAGTTCTTTCGCCAGCCACTCGGTGCTTACCAAAAGTTCCATATTGCCCGTACCCTTTTCGTCCAATTCTGCCCGCTTGAAGCGATTCTTGTGCAGTGCACGATATTCCGCTTTTCAGGGCTAGTCGAGCGCTAACAGGCGGATATTTACGCAAATAGGGGGCGGGCGGATATACCGGTGAACCGTTTCGGGCCGCGGTCGACGGCAAGCGGCTTCATGCGGGCACTGGCGTCGCTGCCCGCGCGCCCGATCAGTTGGGACAGCCGGACCTCCACATCGGTCGCGCCGCTATGGCCGGAAAGGTTGATCAACAGGATCGGGGCGACAAATTCGCGGTCGGTCCAGCGGAAGGCGGCGAGTTCGCTGCGCGGAAGGCGGATTTCGATAACCGCGTCGATCCGTTCGCCCACGCCCAGCGTCCCGAGCGACTGCACAGAACCCGCGCCCTTTTCCGCGTGAAAAGCGGCGATGGCCTCGTGCTGGCCGACCTGCGCCGAAATCATGTGCGATCGCATGCACAAATCGGTGACCGGTGCGTTCGACCGGTTGTGGACTGCCAGCGTGCCGGTGACCGCAAGGCTGGCGATGCTCAATTGTGCCGATTCGGGTTTGAATTCCGCAACAACCGGCGTGGTGACCGGCAGTTCGCTGGCTGTGGGGTCAACAGCCGGGGGTTGGGGTGCGGCACGTTCCGGCTTGCGATTGTCCAGCCGGACCGGTGGCGAAGGCTGCTGTTCCGGCGCTGCAAAACCGTCGCCCGCGCGCGCCCTTTTGCGCCGCCGGATAAAATGGGCGGCGGCAAGCGCGGCGAGCAATGCCAAGGCCGCGCCGATCCATGACAGCCAATCGCGCCACGCGCCTGCTCTGATCGCCGGTTGTGCTTCGGGTGCCTCGCCGCTGGCACGCTTTGCGGCGGGAATGGCTGGGGCGGCAGGGGTGGCCTCCACATCGTCCGGCGGCGGCGCGGCGTCGGTCGCGATGTTTGGGGGAGGGGCCGTTGGCGGCGCTTCAGGCCGCGCTGTCGTGCCCTGAACGGGCGGGCGTGCCTGCTGCCTGGTTGCGGTATTGCGCGGTGGCGCTTCGCTCGTGACCGGTAAGGGGGCTGCTTCGGGCTCGGGTTGCGACGGGCGCGGCTCCGGGGCTGGACGCGGCGGCGGCGAATCGAGCCGGAAGTCACGCAGTTCGGGCGGGGTCGACGTGCCGACATCGGCGGGCGCGGCTGTATCCTGGGCAAAAGTCGGCGTTGGCGCGAGCAGTGCTGCCGCGCCGATCATTGCCCATCCCTTTCCCGCTTTTTCCATTGCCATCCCAAGGTTGCCGCCTGACTGAACATGAAGTGAATATAGCCCGGGAATGACACAGGCCGTGCGACGCGCTAGATGAACCGCATGACCGACACACCGAATCCCAAATTCCTGGGGCAGACAAGCGCCCTGCCGTCTTCGCCCGAACAGGCCGAACTTGACTATGTCCCCAATCCCCGGACGGGCACGCTCTATCTGGTCCGCTTCGCAGCCCCGGAATTCACGTCGCTCTGTCCGGTAACCGGACAGCCCGATTTTGCCCATCTTGTTATCGATTATGCGCCCGATGCCACCATCGTCGAATCGAAATCGCTGAAGCTGTTCCTTGGCGCGTTCCGCAACCATGCGGCCTTTCACGAGGACTGCACCGTGGGCATCGGGCAGCGACTGTTCGATGAAATGCGGCCCAAATGGCTGCGCATCGGCGGCTACTGGTATCCACGGGGGGGGATTCCGATCGACGTCTTCTGGCAGTCCGGCCCCGCGCCAGAGGGGCTCTGGCTGCCCGATCAGGGCGTCGCTGCCTATCGCGGCAGGGGCTGAATTTACCTTTTCCGTCATTTTCGGTTCAGCTTGGCTGTGGTCCAATCATCCCGATAGAAAAGGAGATTGTGCCATGACACGTCGTTCGAAAATTGCCGCCGCGCTGTTGATCGCCGCCTTGCCGGTGACCGCCTGCACGACCAATCCGGAAACCGGTGAAAAGCGCATTTCCAAGACTGCAATCGGCGGCATCGGCGGCGCGCTGGGCGGATATCTGCTCGGCGATCTGATCGGCGGGCGTCGCGACCGGACCGAAAAGATCGTTGGTGCGGGCATCGGCGCTGTCGCGGGTGCAGGTGTCGGCTATTATATGGACCAGCAGGAAAAGAAGCTGCGCGAACAGACCGCCGGCACCGGGGTGGAGGTGGTTCGCGATGGCGATCAGCTGGTGCTCGATATGCCGTCCGAAGTGACATTCGCCTTTGGCAGCTCCAATCTTTCGCCCGAGTTCCGCACCACGCTCGACAAGGTGGGGGCGACGCTGACCGAATATGAAAAGACCTATGTCGATGTGCTGGGCCATACCGACTCGGTCGGGTCGGATGCCTACAACCAGACTTTGTCGGAACAACGCGCGTCGACCGTTGCCGACTATCTGGCGGGCCGTGGCGTGCAACGCGCCCGGCTCGCCACCAAGGGCTATGGCGAAAGCCAGCCCAAGGCGAGCAACACCACCGACGAAGGTCGTGCCCAGAACCGCCGGGTCGAAATCCGGCTGGTGCCGGTGACGGCAAGCTAGAGCCTGTCCTGCTTAGTGGGAAGCGTCGGCATCGCGACAGGAAGGCTGCTGGCGTCGTCGCAGCATTTGCACAGGCGACCAGGCCCTGACCCTAGACCGGAAGCCCTTGCAGCAGTTTCGGCAGGTTGCCCGATTCGCCGCGCGCTTCGGCCATGAAGAAGTTTTTGAGCGGTTTCATCCGCTGAACCGCTGCCAGGCCGACGCGGCGCGCGGCAGAGGCGGTTTTGCCGGGGACGCCGAACAGCTTGTTCAGCGTGTCGGTCGCCATCATCACGGTCTGCACGTCAAGGCTGCGCCAGCGGGTGTACCGGTCGAGGATTTGCGCGTCGCCGGGATCAAGGCCAAGCCGCATCCCTTCGACCACAACCTGTGCCAGCGCGGCCACATCGCGCAGGCCTAGGTTGAGGCCCTGCCCGGCAATGGGGTGCATGCCATGCGCGGCATCGCCCACCAATACCATGCGTGTGTCGGTGATGCGGTTCGCATGCTGGAAGTTGAGCGGATAGCCCATGACGGGGGCGTTCATTTCGATGGCGCCGAGCAGGCCGCCCATCGCCTTTTCAATCTCGTGCGCCATCCCGCGCGTTGACAGTTTCTTGTATACCGGCGCCTCGGCGCGCGAAACCGACCAGACAATGGCCGACCGATGCCGACCGGCTTCGTCGTCAAGCATGGGCAATATCGCGAACGGACCGGCCGGATAAAAGATTTCGTAAGCGATCTGATTATGCGGCTTTTCGTGGAAGATCGCCGTCACCATCGCCTCATGGTCATAATCCCATTCGGTCAGCTTTATGCCTGCGGCGTCGCGCGATACGCTCTTGCGTCCCTCGGCAACGACGAGCAGCGATCCGGTCAGCACCGCGCCATTTTTGAGTTCGACGCGCACGCCCGCGTCGTCGGCCTTCGACGACGCAATCTCTGCGGGCATGTGCAGCCGGATTTCGGGGCGCGCCAGCGCGGCTTCATATAGTGCCCTGCGGGTCAGCTGGTTTTCAAACATCTGGCCCAGATAGCCATCGCCTTCGTCTGGCACGAAATCGAGCGCCCCCGGCTTCAGGCTGTCGCTGACCCAGATCTGCCCGATCGGACAGCCCTTGCCTTCGAGCGCGGGGCCAAGGCCGATCGCTTCGAACAGCTTCATGCTCGAACTCGAGATCGCCGATACGCGCCCGTCGAAATGCGGCGCCAGCATCGCAGCTTGATCGGCGCGGTCGATGACATGGCAGGTGACGCCGTGCACGGCGAAAGCGAGTGCCTGGGCAAGGCCGTTGAGCCCGCCCCCGATGATGACAATGTCGGCAGATTCTGTGTTGGGCATGGGACTCGCTTAGGCCTGTTTTCGGGGGCTGAAAAGGTAAGAAAATCTGCGGACTCTTGACGGCGAGTCCCGCCTCCGCGAAAAGGTGCGCGTTTCATTCAAAAGGCGTCGCAAACAGGTCATGGCATCGCGTTCCCCCAAATCCCCGACGGCCAACTGGCGGCAGATGATGCGGCAGTCGCTGCTGCGCAGCGGTGCGCTGATCGGGGCGGCGGTGGTCGGGCTTTTCGCGCTTTTCTATGCCATCTCGATCCTCACCTATTCACCCGCAGACAATGCCTTCAACAGCGCGGCTGCGGGGGCCAGCGACAACTGGATGGGGCAGAGCGGAGCCTATCTCGCCGACGCGACCCTCTTCACCTTTGGCTTGCCCGCGATCCTGCTGTTCCCGCTGCTGCTCGTTTATGCCCGCCGCCTGTGGCGCGATGTGCCGCAGCCGCGCTGGAAACGGCAGCTGTCGCTCTGCCTTCTCGGCATGCTGATACTCGGCTTTGGCCTCGCGCATTGGCAGCATGGCAGCGACATCGGCCTGCCTGCGGGCTGGGGCGGCACGCCTGCACTGCTGCTCGACGGCACCTTCAGCGCGCTGACGGCAAAACTGGGCGCAGGCTGGGGCAGTCTGGCGCGCTGGGTGGCGATCCTTGCCTCGGTCACCGGCGGTATCATGCTGGTCACGCGCTCGCTGGAACTCGAACGTCCGCTATTTGCGATACCGTCGATCACGATGCCGTCGATGGGCGGCGCGTCGGAAAAGCTTGCGACCGATCCCGCAGTTCCGCAACGCGAGCCCGAATTTGTCGCCGATCCGGTGCCGCGCAAATCGGTCGAGCGTGAACCGCGCCGCGCCCCCGAAATTGCCGAGCGGCAGACGGCACCCAAAAAGGCCAGCTTTGCATCCGGCGCCAAGCAGGGCGACTTTTTCGGCAATTATACGCTACCCTCGCTCGACCTGCTCGACACCCCGCCCCCGTCTACCGCGCCCAAACTCGACAAAGCGGCGCTGGAATCGAACGCGCGGCTGCTCGAATCGGTGCTCGATGATTTCAAGGTGCAGGGTGAAATCGTTGCAGTCCGCCCCGGCCCGGTCGTCACCATGTACGAGCTCGAACCCGCCCCCGGCGTGCGCGCGCAGCGGGTGGTGCAACTGGCCGAAGATCTAGCGCGCAACATGTCGGCACTTTCGGCGCGCGTTTCGACCGTGCCCGGCCGCACCGTGATCGGGATCGAGCTGCCCAACCACAACCGCGAGGCCGTGGTGCTGCAAGAGATGATCGCATCGACCGCCTTTGCCGACCAGAAGGGGCAATTGCCGATCATCCTCGGCAAGAATATTTCCGGCGATCCGGTGGTTGCCGACCTGCAGCCGATGCCGCACCTGCTCGTCGCGGGCACCACCGGTTCGGGCAAGTCGGTCGGGCTCAACTGCATGATCCTGTCGCTGCTCTACCGGCTGACTCCTGACCAGTGCCGCATGATCATGATCGATCCCAAGATGCTCGAACTCAGCATCTATGACGATATCCCGCACCTGCTCGCCCCCGTGGTGACCGAACCGGCGAAGGCGATCCGCGCCCTGAAATGGGCGGTTGAGCAGATGGAGGACCGCTACCGGATGATGTCCTCGGTCGGCGTGCGCAACCTGCAGGGCTTCAACGAAAAGATCCTGTCGGCCAAGGCAAAGGGCCAGCCGCTGGGGCACAAGATCCAGGTCGGCTATGATCCGATGACCGGGCTGCCGCAATATGAAGAGCAGCAGCACGACTATCAGCCGTTGCCGCAGATTGTCGTGATCGTCGACGAACTGGCCGACCTGATGATGACTGCGGGCAAGGAAGTCGAATTCCTGATCCAGCGCCTCGCGCAAAAGGCGCGCGCGGCGGGCATCCACCTGATCATGGCGACGCAGCGGCCCTCGGTCGACGTCATCACCGGCGTGATCAAGGCCAACCTGCCGACGCGGATCAGTTTCCACGTCACCAGCAAGATCGATAGCCGCACCATATTGGGCGAGCAGGGTGCCGAACAGCTGCTGGGCAAGGGCGACATGCTCTATATGGCAGGCGGGCGCGGCCTGACGCGTATTCACGGGCCGTTCGTGTCGGATGACGAGGTGCGCAAGGTTGCCGAGCATTGGCGCGGGCAGGGCGAACCCGATTATATCCAGTCGGTTACCGAGGAGCCCGAAGATGGCGGCTTTGCGCTTGATGGCCTGGGCGATGACGACAGCCCCGAAGATGCCACCTATCGCAAGGCCTGCCAGATCGTCTTCGAAAGCCAGAAGGCCTCGACCAGCTGGATCCAGCGCCAGTTGCGCATCGGCTATAACAGCGCCGCGCGGCTGATCGACCGGATGGAAGATGATGGCTATATCAGCGCCCCCAATCATATCGGGCGGCGCGAGGTGCTGCGCGACCGCAATGGCGATCCGGTCTGACCCTTGCTTCTTTCGATTCGTCATCCCGAAACAAGTTCAGGATGACGAGAAGTATCTGGAATGTGCGTGTAAGCCGGATGTTCAGAATCGGTTCAATGCGCCGCTGTTACACGCGCTGGCCAAAGCCAAGGATAAACCATGACACTGAAGCTCTCCCGACTTTTGCTCGTTCCCGCGCTGTTGGCATCGGCGGCCAGCGCCCCGGCGCAGCAGTCCAGCGATCTCGCGCAGGTTGTCGACCATATGCGCGCCGTCACGACCATGAATGCCAGCTTCACCCAGACCGATCGCAACGGACAAAGCCTGACCGGCAGGCTGCTGCTGAAGCGCCCCGGCCATGTGAAGTTCGAATATCAGAAAGGCGTGCCGCTGCTGATTGTCGCCGACGGCAAGGCGCTGACGCTTGTCGATTATGAGGTGAAGCAGGTGCAGCGCTGGCCGATCAGGAACAGCCCGCTCGCTGCATTGCTCGACCCCGGCAAGGATCTGGCGCGTTTCGGCAAGCGGGTGGAGACGACCAACCCCAATGTCATCAGCGTCGAGGTGCGCGACCCCAAGCGCCCCGAATATGGCACGATGACGATGATCTTCGTCAAGCAGGCGGGGGCTCCGGGCGGCTTGACGCTCAACGGCTGGGTCTCGCTCGATTCGAAGAACAACCGCACGACCGTCCGACTCGGCAATGTGAAATTCAACCAGCCGATCGCCCAGTCGAACTTCACCTGGCGCGACCCGCGACCCCGCCGAAAGACCTGACATGAACTCATCGGTGAGTTGAGCCTTCAGGCCGACCAGCCGATAGCCTGAACACTTCTGTTCATCTTGCCGACAGGAAAATCGCCCTAGATTGAAGACATCGAAGGACAGGCGGCTGCGCGGTTTTCCCCCTGTTGCCCGCGGCAACAAAGTCTTCCTTCGGTTTCAGCGTGACGAACGCAAGCTCGACCCCCATCCCAAATGCCCCCGGGATGGGGGTTTTGCGTTCCGGAATAGGGCGCTGCAATCGCCGGATCAGAAATCTACGGCGATGCCCTTATGCTCCCAGTCGCCATAGCGGACAGGGTCCGGCCGGTCGGCATCGGGCAACGGCTTGTGCTCGACCGCTTTGGGTGCGGGCACAGGTGGGCTTTTCGACAGATGGGCCGGTGGCTTCACATGCGGCGGGCGTTTGCCCATGGCGGGGCTCCTGCGGATATTCTTGAAAGCGGATATGCTGCCCCCCACATTGGCTTTCGTACGGAGGATATCAAGATGAATATGCTCAAGACGACGATGCTGCTGGCGGCGCTGACCGCGCTGTTCATGGCGCTGGGCTATACGCTCGGCGGATCGGGCGGCGCGATTCTCTCGCTGCTGGTCGCCGCCGGGATGAACCTGTTCACCTATTGGAACGCCGACAAGATCGTCCTCAAAATGCACCATGCGCGCGAGGTCGATGCGCAGAGTGCGCCCGAATTCCACGGGCTGGTTGCCAGTCTTGCACGTCGTGCCCATATGCCGATGCCGCGGGTCTACATTGTCGATAACCCCAATCCCAACGCCTTTGCCACCGGGCGCAATCCCGAAAATGCCGCCGTCGCTGCAACCACCGGCCTGCTGTCGATGCTCAGCCGGGATGAGGTCGAAGGGGTGATGGCGCACGAACTGGCGCATGTGAAGAACCGCGATACGCTGATCATGACGATGGTGGCAACGATCGCCGGTGCCTTGTCGATGCTCGCCAATTTCGGGATGTTTTTCCGCGGCAACGACCGCAACGGTCTTGCCACGCTGCTCGCCGTGCTGATCGCCCCCTTTGCCGCGATGATCGTGCAACTCGCGATCAGCCGCACGCGCGAATATGGCGCAGACCGGACGGGCGCGGAAATGTCTGGCAAGCCGCTCGCGGTGGCTTCGGCACTGGCCAGAATTTCGGGTGCGGCCCAGGCAATCCCCAATCCGGTCAGCGAGCGCAACCCCTCGGCAGCGCAGCTCTATATCGTGCCGACGCATGTGTCGGAGATGTTTTCGACCCACCCGGCGACCGAAAACCGCATTGCCGAACTCGAAGCGATGGCAGAGCAAATGGGATCCGGCCCCCGCCGCAGCGCGCTCGACCCGCTGGCACGGTCGTAGAATCTCAAACGATATGGCTCGCCTGCAGGCGAGCGAGGCAGGAGGTGGAATGGGGCAGCAATGCCTGCGGTTTATACCGGCACCTCCATTCCTCTTGCCTCTTTCACATTCATCGGGTCGCGCCTAAGGCCCGGAAATGAACACCCGTCCGACCACCGCCACCGGTCTTGCCGCCCGCCGCACCGCGCTGCGCATGCTCGATGCCTGCCTGCGCACCGGCCAGCCGCTCGATCAGGCGGCGAGCGCCATGGCAAAAGGGCTTGAACCCTCCGACCGGGCCTTGGCGATCGCGATTGCGCAAGAGGTGCTGCGCTGGCTGCCCGATCTCGACCTGCTGATCGACAGCCAGACCAGGCTGCCATTGGCCGACGACGCCAAGGCGCGGATGGTGCTGCGCATGGCACTGGCGCAGATGCTGCGGCTGGGCACGCCACCGCATGCCGCAATTGCCACTGCCTTGCCGCTGCTCGACAAGGGGCCGAGGCGGCTGGTGCATGGGGTATTGGGGTCGCTCTGGCGGTTGCAGCCGACATTGCCCGACGCACCCGGCCTGACCCATCCGGTGGCTGACCGCTGGAAGGCGGCATGGGGCGCGCCGATGGTAGGGGCTGTGCGGGTGGCGCTCGCCGAACCGCCGCTGCTCGACCTGACGCTTGCCGATCCGTTGCAAACCGCAAAATGGGTCGAGGAACTGGAAGGCACCAGCCTCGCCCCCGGCCATGTCCGGCTGGCACGCGGGTCGGCGATCGAGATGCTGCCGGGCTATGCCGATGGCGCATGGTGGGTGCAGGATCTGGCGGCGAGCCTTCCGGCAAGATTGCTCGGGCCGGGCAATCGCCGGACGGTCGCGGACCTGTGCGCCGCACCGGGCGGCAAGACGATGCAACTGGCGAGCCAGGGCTGGGACGTCACCGCGCTCGACAAATCAGCCAAGCGGATGGACCGGCTGGCAGCCAATCTGGAGCGCACCGGGCTGGCGGCGAAGGCGTGCATCGGCGATGTGCTGAACTGGAAACCCGATGCGCCCTTCGATGCTGTGCTGCTCGATGCGCCGTGCAGCGCGACCGGCACCTTTCGCCGTCATCCCGATGTGCTGCACCGGATTGGCCCGCAGCAGATCGCCGAACTGGCCGAACTGCAGGCGGCGATGCTCGACAAGGCAGCGGCAATGGTCAAGCCCGGCGGGATGCTGGTCTATGCCACCTGTTCGCTTGAGCGCGAAGAGGGCGAGCAGCAGGCCGATGCCTTCCTCGCGCGGCATGGAAATTTTCGCAAAGCGGCGATCGACCCCGCCTTGCTGCCCGCCGGAATCGCGCCGCAGGACGGCTATATCCGCACGCTTCCGGGGATGCTGGCGGATGCGGGCGGGCTCGACGGCTTCTTCATTGCCGGGTTTGTGCTCGACGCTTGACATCCCTTCCCCGTCACCCCAGCGACGGCTGGTGCAACGGAGTATCTTGTGGTGAACCACCCGCCAACCCTTACCACCGACCGCTTGATCCTCGCCCCGATCAGCCTCGATCATTGGGAGGCCTATGCCGCCGCCTGGGCCGATCCGGCGATGACCGAGTTCATCGGCGGAAAGCCACGCACGCGGACCGAAAGCTGGGGCAAATTCCTTGCCGCCGCTGCCCTGTGGCAGTTCATGGGCTATGGCTATTGGTCGTTCCTCGACCGGGCGAGCGGAAAGTTTCTCGGCAATGGCGGGCTTGCCTGGTTCGATCGCGGCGTTGCGGGGCTTGAAGGCGTGCCCGAGGCGGGCTGGGCGTTCATCCCCGATGCCTGGGGCAAGGGGCTGGCGACCGAAGCGATGGCGGCGGTGCTCGCATGGGGCGATACAGCGCTGAAGGCACCGGAAATCCGCTGCATTATCGACCCGGGGAATCGGGCTTCGCGCCGGGTGGCGGACAAGCTGGGTTTTCGCTTTCTGGCGGTCGCCGACGAGCCGATGGGCCGCATCGAACTGTTTTCACGACAACGCGGTGGATAAAGCAGTGGATTAGCTGTGCGTAAAGGGGGCCCCGCCTTGCCCCTGCCGCGCAGTCTCGCTAAGCGCCAGCCATGAACGCTCCCGTCCGCATCGCGCCTTCGATCCTGTCCGCCGATTTTGCGCGTCTGGGTGAAGAGGTTCGTGCGATCGATGCGGCTGGCTGTGACTGGATCCATGTCGATGTGAGGGACGGTCATTTCGTCCCCCACATCACCATCGGACCTGCCGTGGTCAAGGCGCTGCGCCCGCACAGCGCCAAGCCGTTCGATGTCCATCTGATGATCGCGCCGGTCGACCCGTTTGTGAAGGATTTTGCCGACGCGGGGGCCGATATCATTTCTTTCCATCCCGAGGCCGGCCCGCATCCGCACCGCACCGTGCAGCTGATCAAGTCGCTCGGCAAGCAGGCGGGCATCGTGCTCAACCCGCATACGCCTGCGAAAATGCTCGACTATCTGATCGAGGATATCGACCTTGTGCTGGTGATGAGCGTCAATCCGGGCTTTGGTGGGCAAAGCTTCATTACAAGCCAGCTGCGCAAGATCGAGGCGATCCGGAAAATGATCGACAAGACCGGGCGGGATATCCGTCTGGAAGTTGACGGCGGCATCACGGTTGAAACCGCGCCGCTTGCGATTTCGGCAGGGGCCGACACGCTTGTCGCCGGAACCGCGACCTTCAAGGGCGGGCCAGGCGCTTACGCCGCCAATATCGCCGCATTGAGGGGGTAATGGCCGAAGCCGATCTTCCGGACGATACAGCGGGCGGTAATGCGCTGGTGGTGCGTCCGGCGAGTCGCCTTGAGAATCTGGCCGCGCGGGTATCGCTGATGCTCTACCAGTTGAGCTGGCGCACGCCGCTGCACAAGATGCGGATTACCGGCAAGTTGCCACTCAAACTGCTGGCCGTGCCCGCCGATCCATTGCCCGGTGATGAGGTGCGGGGGACGGCCATCCGGATCGGCAAATTCCGCCTGATGGGGATGGAGCAGTCGATCGACGCGATCGATTATGACCGGCTGTCGCTGCCCCCCGCCTTTGTCGATTATATCCATCGTTTCGACTGGCTTCGGGACCTTATGGCGGCGGTCAATCGTGGCGAGGGCGCGCCGCTGGCGGCATCGATTGCCGACAAATGGCTGATCGCAAATGGCGATAAGCCGCGTCTGCCCGGCTGGCGGATCGACAACAGCGCATGGCGCTTCCTCAACATGGCGATCGCCGCGCCCTATCTGCTGACCAGCACCGATCTTGTCTATCGCTCCAAAATCCTGAACCATTTTGCCCGGACCGCACGCCATCTCGACCAGTCGGCGATTCGTGCAACCCGGCCGTTCGACAGGGTTTGCGGCTGGGTCGGCGTCGTAGCCGCTTCGCTGTTGCTGCCCGAAGGCAAGGCGCGGCGTGCAATGGGCGAACATGGCCTTGAAACCGCCTTGTCGGATCTTGTCTTTCCCGATGGCGGCGTGCTGTCGCGCGCGCCGCAACAGCTGATGGAACTGATCGCGCTGCTGTCGATGCTGCGCCAATGCTATATCGCACGGCAGGAGGCCGTTCCGGGCTTTTTGAACGACACGCTGGGTCGCAACATTCCGGCATTGCTGGGGCTGACCCATGCCGATGGCGGCCTGGGTGCTTGGCAGGGTTGCGGCCATATCCGTGCAGAGCGGATCGAGGCGCTGGTGCAGGCGAGCGGCGTGCGCGCCCGCCCGCTGCGCCAGGCGCTCGACTGGGGGTATCAGCGCGTCAGTGCCGGACCGGCCGTATTGCAGGTCGATGCGGGGCCGCCGCCGCACGCAAAGCAGGCGCTGGTCGGATGCGCCTCGACGCTGGCGTTCGAATTCGGTTTCGGCAGGCAGCGGATCATCATCAATTGCGGCGGTGCCGGGCTGGCGGGGGCCAATATCCCGGCAGCGCTCGCACGCGGGCTGCGCACCACCGCCGCACATTCGACGCTGTGCATCGACGACAGCAATTCGACCGCGCTGCTCGCCAAGGGGCAATTGGGCGCGGGCGTGGTCGACGTCGAGCTCGAACGGCGCGATATAGACAAAGCGACGCGGATCGAGGCCAATCATGACGGCTATGCCCGCGCCTATGGCTTCGTCCACAACCGCGTCCTCATCCTGCGGTCGGACGGCATGGAATTGCGCGGTGAGGATACGCTGCTGCCCCATGCGAAATATCGGGGGCGTGAGGAGGTTGCCGCGCATCTGCGGTTCCATATCGGGCCCGATATCGAGATGGTGCTCGCCGAAGACCGGCGCAGTGTGATGATGCGGCTGGAAGACGGCAGCAGTTGGACGTTCGCGACGTCGGTCGGCACGATCGAGGTCGATGACAGTATCTGGGTGGATGAAGATGGCCGGCCAAACCCCACCCGCCAGTTGGTGATCGGCGTCAACGCGCCGCGCGGTGGCATGACCATGGGCTGGGCACTCAAGTTTCTGGGATAAGTGAAATGACCGATGTGAAGATAAAACGGGCACTGCTTTCGGTGTCGGACAAGAGCGGGCTTGTCGAACTGGGGCATGCGCTGGCGAAGCGCGATGTCGAACTGGTTTCGACCGGCGGCACCGCCAGGGCGCTGCGCGATGCAGGCCTGAAGGTAAAGGACATCAGCGATCTGACCGGCTTTCCCGAAATGATGGACGGCCGGGTGAAGACGCTGCATCCTATGGTGCATGGCGGGCTGCTCGCGGTGCGCGACAATGCGGAACATGCGGCTGCGATGAAAGAGCACGGGATTGGCGCGATCGATCTGGTCGTCGTCAACCTCTACCCCTTTGCACAGACTGTGGCGAAGGGCGCGAGCCGCGATGAAATCATCGAAAATATCGACATTGGTGGCCCATCGATGGTGCGCAGCGCGGCGAAGAACCACGCCTTTGTCACGATTCTCACCGATCCCGCCGATTATGACGGGCTGATTGCCGAGATGGAGGAATCGGGCGGCGGGACAAGCTATGACTTCCGCCGCAAATGCGCGGCCAAGGCCTATTCGGCGACCGCCGCCTATGACAGCATGATCAGCCAGTGGTTCGCCTTTGCCGACCAGGGCCAGCTGTTCCCTGACATGCTCGCCATCAACGGCAGTCTTGCCGATGAACTGCGCTATGGCGAAAACCCGCACCAGCGCGCCGCGCTCTATCTGCCGCTCGGCCCGCATGGCTCGGGCATTGCGCAGGCCGAACAGGTGCAGGGCAAGGAACTGAGCTATAATAATTACAACGACGCCGATGCCGCATTGGAACTGGTCAGCGAATTTCGCCACGGCCCGCCGACGGTGGTTATCGTCAAACATGCCAATCCGTGCGGAGTGGCCAGCGCCGACACGCTGATCGATGCCTATCGCGCAGCGCTGGAATGCGACAGCGTTTCGGCCTTTGGCGGGATTGTTGCGGTCAATCGCCCGCTCGATGGCGCGACGGCAGAGGCGATTACCGAGATTTTCACCGAGGTCGTTGCCGCGCCTGCCGCCGACGATGCGGCCAAGGCGGTGTTTGCGAAGAAGAAGAATCTGCGCCTGCTGCTGACCGGCGATCTACCCGATCCAAAGCGCGGCGGGCTGATGGTCAAGCCGATTACCGGCGGGCTGCTGGTGCAGTCGCGCGATAACGGCTTTGTGCCCGACAGCGACTTCAGGGTGGTGACGAGGCGCGCGCCGACCGCGCAGGAACTGGCCGATTGCCGCTTTGCCTGGACAGTGGCCAAGCATGTGAAATCAAACGCGATCGTCTATGCGAAGGACGGCGCGACCGCAGGTATCGGTGCCGGGCAGATGAACCGCCGCGACAGCGCACGCATCGCCGCGATCAAGGCGCGCGAGGCGGCGGAAACCTATGGCTGGACCGAAGCCCGCACGGTTGGTTCAGCGGTTGCCTCCGACGCCTTCTTCCCCTTCGCCGACGGTCTGTTGGCGGCGGCCGAAGCGGGGGCGACAGCAGTGATCCAGCCGGGCGGATCGATGCGCGACGACGAAGTCATCGCTGCGGCTGATGAGGCAGGGCTGGCGATGGTCTTCACTGGCATGCGACATTTTAGGCATTGAGCTTATTCCCTCTCCCCTTGCGGGAGAGGGTGGTTGCGAAGCAACCGGGAGAGGGGTGGTCCACACCCTCTCCAACTACGACTAGGCCGCTTCGCAGCCAAGTCTTCATATCCTCTCCCGCAAGGGGAGAGGATAGACAGGGTTACCGCGCCCGCTTCACCGCACCCTTGAACTTGCCCACGCCCGAAGGCTTGGGGCCATAGTTGCGCGGGCGCCCGTCATTTCTGCCGCCACCGCCGTTTGAGGCGCCGCTGATCGCCGGGCCGCCGCGCTTGTGGTTGGGGCGGTTGCCGGCGGACGGGCTGCGTTCCTCGCGGCGATCGTCGCGCACCGGAATCTCGTCGCGGCCATAACCGTCGCGGCTCATCAACTGGCTTTCGCGTTGCGGGCGCGGCTTGCGGTTGCCCGGGCGACCCTGACCCTGACGTTCACCGCCGGGGCGACCGCCCGTACGGCGCGGCTGTTCCTCGCGCTTGGCGACCACCGGCTTGGGCATTTCGGCGACCAGTTGGCGGAAACCTTCGGGCAGGCCGACGGGCATCAGCCGGACCTTGGTCAGACGCTCGATATCCTTCAGGTAACCGCGCTCGTCATCGCTGACAAAGCTGACCGCGATGCCGTCCGCACCCGCACGCGCGGTGCGGCCGATGCGGTGGACATATTGGTCGGGCACATTGGGCAGCTCGTAATTGAACACATGGCTGACGCCGGGTACGTCGATCCCGCGCGCGGCGATATCGGTCGCGACCAGCACCTTCAAATGGCCGTGGCGGAAACCCTGCATCGCGGCGGTGCGCTGGCCCTGGCTCTTGTTGCCATGGATCGCGGCGGCCTTGATGCCTGCGCCCGCAAGGTGGCGCACAACGCGGTCGGCACCATGTTTGGTGCGGGTGAAGACCAGCGCACGGTCGATGCTTTCATCCTTCAGGCGGTGGTTGAGCAGCGCCTGCTTTTCGCGCTGGTCGACAAAGGTCACATATTGCTCGACCCGCTCCGCCGTGGTGGCGGCGGGGGTAACGGCAACGCGCACCGGATTGTTGAGGAAACGGTTGCCCAGTTCGGCAATCGCCTTGGGCATCGTTGCCGAGAAAAACAGGCTCTGGCGCTTTTTGGGGAGCAGCAGGTCGATCCGCTTGAGCGCGTGGATAAAGCCAAGGTCCATCATCTGGTCGGCTTCGTCGAGGACGAAAATCTCGACATCTTTCAGGCTCAGCGCGCGCTGTTCGATCAGGTCGAGCAGGCGACCCGGCGTGGCGACCAGAATGTCGGTGCCGGGCTGCAGCTTCTTCTTCTGCGTGAAAATCGGCATCCCGCCGAAGACGCACTGGACGGTCAGGCCCAGATATTTGCCATAGTCACGGAATTTTTCCGCAATCTGCGCGGCGAGTTCGCGGGTGGGCGACAGCACCAGCATCCGGCAGCCATAGGGCACGCGCGGTTTGATGTTGGTGGCGAAATGGTGGAGCGAGGGCAGCGCGAACGCCGCCGTCTTGCCGGTTCCGGTCTGCGCGATTCCGCACAGATCGCGCCCTTCGAGCAGCGGCGGGATCGCCTGCGTCTGGATCGGGGTCGGGCTATCATATCCCGATTGGGCAAGCGCCTTCAATATCGGCTGGGCCAGGCCCAGATCGTCAAAATAGGACATATAAACTTTCAAAATATCGAGCTTGATGCAGCCCGCGCAGCCATAAGCGGCGCACGGGCGCAAAAGCGGGTTTAAGGGCAGGCGGCGTGCCGACCCCTTGGAAACCACCCCGCGTGAATTGGGAAGCCTCTTGGCTGCGCGCATCTCGTGATCGACGGAGCTGTTGTTCAAGCCCTCACGCTGTCGATACTGCGGCGGATATCTCCGTTCGCCTCATGCGCTTGGCGGCCATATGGCCCTGATCGACCGAAATTGCAAGAATATTGTGCGCCGCAGCAATATGGGCACTGCCCCGCTTGCGCGCGGAATGGGCGAAGAGATCGCACTTGCCCCCATCGCCGCCCATGCCTAAGCAGCCGCCATGGCAACCACCCTTCGTATCGCATCCTGGAACATCAACTCGGTCCGCGCCCGCATCGACATTGTCGAGCGTTTCCTGCGTGAGGAAGCGCCGGATATATTGTGCCTTCAGGAAACCAAGGTTGCCGACCCGCAATTTCCGGAGGGCCCGTTCCGCCAGCTGGGTTATAACCATATCGTCATCAACGGTCAGCCGATGCATCATGGGGTGGCGATCCTGAGCAAGGTTCCGCTCGCCAACCGGCAGGCGCATGACTGGCAGGCGAATGGAGAGGCACGGCATGTCGGCGTCGAACTGCGCGGCGGGGTGCGGCTTGAAAATGTCTATGTGCCCGCAGGCGGCGACATTCCGGATCGTGTCCAGAATGTGAAATTCGGCCAGAAACTGGATTTTCTTGCGCGGATGACTGACTGGTCCGGCGGGCTGTCGGTGCCGACGATCCTGACCGGCGATTTCAACGTCGCGCCGCTGGAAAGCGATGTGTGGAGCCACAAGCAATTGCTGAATGTCGTCAGCCATACACCGGTCGAGGTCGAAGCGCTGTCGGGCTTGCAGGCTGCAGGGCAATGGGTCGATCTGGCGCGCCTGTTCGTGCCGCCTGCGGAAAAGCTGTACACCTGGTGGAGCTACCGGGCGCAGGATTGGGAAACCTCGGATCGCGGGCGGCGGCTCGACCATATGTGGGTGACGCCTGACCTGAAAGACAAGGCGGTTGGGCACAAGACCCACAAATCCTGCCGCAACTGGGGCAAGCCGTCCGATCATGTGCCGATTGTGACGGAGTTTCGCCTTTGAGCGATAGCCGGGCCAAGGCAGCGGCCCGCGCCATCGATGCGCTGCGCCGCGGCTGGCCGGTGCGCATCGGCAGTCCGCCGGATGCCATGACACTGGTCGCCATCGAAACCGGGTCGGCGGCCGCCTTGTTCGAACAGGGCAGGGTCCATGGCATATTGTTGTCTTCGGCCCGTGCCGCAACGCTCAAGCTGGCGAACCAGTTTGCCGCCGCCGATACCCAATTGCCCGTGCTGATTGCACCACCGTCCGGTCTTGATGCGACGCTGGCGCTGGCGATTGCCGACCCATCGCTCGATCTGCGCTATCCCTTTAAGGGGCCGTTCGCCGCGCTCCCGCTGGATCGGCCCGATGCGGCACGGACGGCGATGGAACTGGCGCGCGAAGCCGGCCTGCTTCCGGCATTTCTGCAGGTTGATTGCACGCCCGAGGCCGAAATGCTGACCGACGACCTCGCGGCATTCCAGGATGCCGGTCTTTTGCGCATTGCCGCACGGGCACGCCTGCCGGTGTCAGCGGCGGAGGATGCCGAACTGGTCGCCTATCGCTCGGTCGCCGACGCGGCAGACCATGTCGCGCTGGTGGTTGGCCAGCGCGATGGTTCGCCGCCGGTCGTGCGCCTGCACAGCGAATGCCTGACCGGCGACGTGCTGGGCAGTCTCAAATGCGATTGTGGGCCCCAACTGCATGAGGCACTGCACCGCATCGCCGATGCGCAATGGGGCGTGCTGCTCTATCTGCGGCAGGAGGGGCGCGGAATCGGGCTGGTCAACAAACTGCGCGCCTATGCGTTGCAGGATCAGGGCTTCGATACGGTCGATGCCAATATCCGGCTCGGTTTTGCCGTCGATGCCCGCGACTTCTCGGTGGCGGCGCAGATGTTGCGGCTGCTGTCGATTTCCGACGTGCGCCTGCTGACCAACAATCCGGAAAAGGTTGCCGGGCTGGAGGCCGAGGGTGTGAAGGTGACGGAGCGCTTGCCGCTCAAGATCGCGGCCAATCCGCACAATGCCCATTATCTGGCCACCAAGCGCGACCGCACCGGGCACAAGCTGTAACCAGCGCCTAACCGTGTCAGCAGGCCCTAGACGATCAGCTCTTCCAGCATCCGGCGCGAAACGATTTGCAGGGCATCCTCCTGCCGTTCAACAATGCCGCGCCGGGTCAACGCGGCAAGCGCGCGCGAGGCGGTTTCACGCGTCGTGTGGACGCTGACCGCCAGCGATGCGATCACCGGGGCGGGCTTGATGAGCCCATCGGCATCGCCCAGCTGCAATAGCGCGCGGTAAAAGCGCCCGGTGGCGCTAAGCCCGATCCGCGCCGCCATGCGGTCGAGAACCAGATCAAGCTGCCGGGCGAGCAGGGCGGCGACACCGGCGGCGATCGCGCAATCGCTGGCCACCAGTTCGACCAGCCTTGCCGTGGGCACGGCCAGCAGGCGGGTCGCGCCGCTGGCGCTATAGCCCGACCGGTAGGTCGTCTCGTCGGGATAGGCGCCGAATATTTCCCCCGGGCCATGCCTGTTCAGTTGCGCTTGCTGGCCATCATAGCCGAATAATTCGGCCACAACCGCGCCCTCGACCACAAGGAACAGCGTGGCGGAGCGATCCCCCGCATGCGCAATGGCCGACCGGTGCGCAAAGCTGCGCGAGGTCATGATCGTCGCGAGCCTTCGGGCGCTGGCTTTGTCGCAGCCGAAGCAGCCCTGTATGACCGCGATGTCGTCGCCGGTCGCCTGACTGTCGCATCCCGCAGCCATCAGCCGCCCGTCCCGGCAAGCGCGGCCAGACATATTTCAAGCGGGCCTTCGGCCGTCCCCAGTTCACCGATGGTTTCGATGCGGCTGGCAAGACCCGTGGCCAGCAGGGCAAGGGCGGCGCTGCGGGTCGCGGCGATCATGCCGTAATTGCTGTGCGACAACAGGGTGCGCACGCGTATCTGGTCGCCGGTTCGGCAATCGAGCGCGGCCATTTCCTGCCCCGAAGACCGGATCGCCGCCACCGCCTCCTCGATCGTGTCGAAGCTGAATGGAGGGCCCCCATCGAGCGCGACATCGAATTTCAGCTTGCCTTCGGGCAGCCGGGCAACCGCACTGTCAAGCAGTGCCGTCACCGCGACATGGTGGATCGGGCGGCCGGAATGCAGCCAGGGATCGCCCAGCGCAGGACGATGGGCGGGCTCGATCCGCAATGCGACGGCTCTGGTCTGCAACTGGTCGGCCTTTTCGACCGCCAGCCCCATGGCGTGCAATTCTGCCAGGGCAACGCCAGCGGTACTCGTGCCCTCATCCGAATCGCAGATGGCGACCGATTCGGCGTGGGATAGCAGCCTGTCAAAGCGATGCTCCCAATCCGCGCCGAGCGGGGTAACCGACGATGCGCGAAAATCCTCGCGTTCCGAAGGCAGAACCACATGCAGTTCCGCGCCTTCGCGCAGCACGGCTTCGGCAGCGATGATGTCGGCTCCGGCGGCGAGGGCACCATAGGCAAAGCCGGGCGCAATCGCGGCAACGGCCGCCCCTATGGCGTCATGCGCTGCGCCATCATCGGCGGCAATCCCCAATATTCCGTTGAAATGCATGACCGGCGGCGGGCGGTATCGATCCAGCCAGTCGCTGTCCTGTTCCAGCTCGCCAAGAATGAGCGCGAATTGCCGCAAGGTGACGGCATGGTCCTCCCACGCTTGCGGTGCGAGCGCGACGGCGCTCGCCAGGCAAGCGCGGGCGTCGTCCACCCGCCCGAGCAATAACAGCGCCTCCGCGTGCGTCGCCTTGCCCCAATAGGGCGTCTCGCCACGTTCGGCACCGCTTTCGATGAGATGCAGCACCCTGCCGGCGAGCAGCCCGGCCTTTGCCCTATCCCCCGCCTGCACCGCCATCGCGGCTGCGTTGATCAGCGGATAGCTTTCCTCGCCGACGGCTGCGGCGCGCTCATAGGCCGCGCCCGCCTCGACAAAAAGGGCGGCCCGTGCGTTGGCGGGTGCCTGCCGGGCCCGGTCCTTGAGCAGACGCC
>JADLBY010000006.1 GCA_020847445.1 Sphingomonadaceae bacterium
CTCGGGCAGTTTCACCGGCAACTGGCCACGCGGCACCGGCAACACGCCGCAAAATTCGCAATGGATGATCGGGATCGGCGTGCCCCAGTAACGCTGGCGGGAAACGCCCCAGTCGCGCAGCCGGTATTGCGTCTGCCCCTCGCCCCAGCCTTCATGTTCGGCCCGGGCGATGACATCGGCTTTCGCCTCGTCAACGGTCATGCCGTTCATCCAGTGCGAATTGACGATTTTCCCGGGGCCGGTGTAGGCGACATCGCCGTAAAAGGCGCTGTCTTCATTGTCGCCATCGGCGACCACGCGCGTCACCGGCAGATCATATTTGCGCGCGAAATCAAGGTCGCGCTGGTCGTGCGCGGGGCAGCCGAAAACCGCGCCTGTGCCATAATCCATCAGCACGAAATTGGCGACATAGACGGGCAGGTGCCAGTTCTTGTCGAGCGGATGTTCGACCGACAGCCCCGTATTGAAGCCCATCTTCTCCGCAGTTTCGATTTCCGCAGCGGTGGTTCCGCCCTTTTTGCACTCGGCGATGAAAGCCTGAAGCGCAGGCGCATTGCCCGCCAGCGACTGCGCGAGCGGATGATCCGCCGCAATCGCGATGAAGCTCGCGCCGTATAACGTATCGGGGCGCGTCGTGAACACGTCGATGCCGTCATGCGTGCCCACCAGATTGAAGGTGCAGCGCAGCCCCTGCGACCTGCCGATCCAGTTTTCCTGCATCAGCCTGACCTTTTCCGGCCAATCTTCGAGGCCATCAAGCCCTTCGAGCAGTTCCTCGGCAAAGTCGGTGATTTTCAGGAACCACTGGTTCAGTTTCTTGCGTTCGACCGGCGCGCCCGAACGCCAGCCGCGCCCGTCGATCACCTGTTCGTTCGCCAGCACGGTCATGTCGACCGGATCCCAGTTGACCTCGCTCTCCTTGCGATAGACGAGGCCCGCCTTGTAGAAATCGAGGAACAGCGCCTGTTCGTGGCCGTAATAGTCCGGCTCGCAGGTGCTCAGTTCGCGCGACCAGTCGATGGCGAGGCCGAGCCGTTTGAGCTGTGCCTTCATCGCGGCGATATTGGCGCGCGTCCATTCGCCGGGATGAACCTTTTTTTCCATCGCCGCATTTTCGGCGGGCATCCCGAAACTGTCCCACCCCATCGGGTGCAGCACCGCATGGCCGGTCATCGCCTTGTAGCGCGCGAGCACATCGCCCATCGTGTAGTTGCGCACATGCCCCATATGGATGCGCCCGCTGGGATAGGGGAACATTTCGAGGATGTAGCTTTTGGGGCGCGGATCGCTGGCGGGCGGCGCTTTGAACACCGCCTGCTCTTCCCAGACTTTCTGCCAGTGCCCGTCGGCCTTGAACGGGTTGAATCGTGACGCCATGGCTGGCCATTTCCCCTGATAGTCCTCGCGCCTTCAACGCGAAGACGCGGGAGTTGCTGGATTAATCGGCGATTGCGCTCCGGCGAAGATCGCGCGCCTTGGTAAGGATGATGCCCTCCAGTTTCTGCACCGTCGCCGCGCGGGTGGCTGCAGCGACCCATTGGCCGTTCTGTAAAACCTCCCGGCTTGCCGCCACGCGCAGCGCATCGGCGCGCAAATCCTGGTCGAGGATCGAAACGGTCAGTTTCATGCGTTCGCCCGGGCTGTTCGGATTGACATACCAGTCGGTCACGATCACGCCGCCCGCACTGTCGGTCTGCAGCAACGGCATGAAGGACAGCGCATCCAGCGAGGCGCGCCACAGATAGCTGTTGACGCCGATGGTCGTCACCTGGCTTGCGGCAAGATCGGTCTTGGGCCGTTCCTTGCCGCCGCAAGCGGCCAATGCCAATACCGAAGCCGAGACCAGGACGAACTGGTTAAAACGCATGTTGATTCCTCGCGATTTCGCTGTGATTGCCGACGTCTCTATTCACCTTTGTTGGCGTGGGCAAGCTTTCGCGAAACTGAACCGCGACGGCATGTGAAAATCCGGTGCAAAAGCGCGGATTCCGGTTTCAATCGCAACCGATTGTTGAGTCTTTGCAACAATTTGGGAAAAAGCGGCAGGCACGGGTGAAAAAACTTTCAGCAACCAGGGATAATGCCTATATTGTGGACAGATGGAGTCGTAAGAATAGCGAACATGAAACGGGGTGAGGCAAAATTTGGCCGTGCTGGCCGGAAATTCGCTGCCAATATGGCGGCTGGTTTCCTGCTGCTTTCACCTGTCCTCGTTCCGGCCTTTGCAGCCCAATTTTCCTCCGCCAATACAGGCCCGGCCGAATGGATGAACAGGTTCACGCCCGCCGGTGTCGACAGCCGACTCGCCGCCAAGGTGCAGCGCAGCGCGGTTTCGAGCGGAGCGTTCCGCTTCACGCCTTCTGGATTGGTCAATCGCGACAGCAACACATTGACCGTTGCGGCGCGGGCCAGCCTGTCGGGTAGCATGGACGCGGTGTCGGTGCGCTCCGCGCTCGCCAAGATCGAGGCTGGTTCCGGCTCGACCGTTCGCCTGCACAATTCCAGCTATCAGCTCTCTACCGCGAAGGGGTGGCAGGATTTCCGGTTGCCCGCCAATGCGGTTCAGGTCGAACAGCCACGGCTTTCGAGCATGGTCGGCAAGGGTGACTATCGCCTTGACGTAAACGACAGCAAGAAGCCCAGCCGCTTCAACACCGATGTCAGCGTTGGCAAGGTGGGCAATGCCGCCCCCAATCCGCGCGGCTCGGCGGCGGCAGGCGATTATGCCTTCAACGTCGGCGGAAGCTTCTCGATCTCACGCCGGATCGATGTCACTGCAGGCGTGCGTTACGCCAGCGAACGGGACCGGATCGCGCCTTCGGCTGATAGCAGCCCGGATAGCGAAGCCGTCTATGTCGGCACCAAAATCCGCTTCTAAAAAGCGCGCTTAGCGCCGGAACGCATCGATGGCTGCCCAGCCATGAACGATGTTGCGCGACCATTTGGCGGCCTCCGCACGATTCATTCCGCCCAGCGCCACGACCAATGCAGGGCGGCACAGCAATGCCAGCCTGTGGAATGCCATCGCGCCCAACGCGCGCGCGCCGGGATGCGAGCGGGTTTTCAATAGCGGTGACAGGAACAGGACATCCGCCCGCCGCCTTTTGGCCTGTTTGATTTCGCGGTGGTGATGCACCGGCGCGCTCTGCAGCAGTCGCCTGCTGGCCATGCCTTGACCATGCACGCCGTACGCACCCCAGAACCGCGCGGTTCGCGCGTCACCCGCCAGCATCAGAATATGTCCACGCAGCGCACAAATATGCCGGACCTGTCCGAACAGCTGTTTGCGCTGCTTTGGGTCCAGAGCATAATGCCGGAAGATCACGCCCGAACCGGTTGGCAGACGCCGGATGGCAGCGAGCAACTGGTCGTCGAGCCGAGGGTCGGTCATCAGCCAGATTCGCGGAACAGGTTTTCGCAATGGCTGGCGGGCGGGCATGGCACTCGCTATAGCGCGCGGCCATGCCCGATGCGACTCCCGAAACCGCCGTCCGCCGCCTTGCCGACATTCGCGCCGAAATGGCCAAAGCGGGCAAGATCGCAAGGCGTTCGGCCGATGACATTGCCCTGATCGCGGTTTCAAAGACGCGCAATGGCGATGAAATCCGTCCGCTTCTCGACGCGGGCCAGCGTGTCTTTGGCGAAAACCGCGTGCAGGAAGCGGCAGCCAAATGGCCTTTATTGCGCGCCGCCTATCCCGACATCGCATTGCACCTGATCGGGCAGTTGCAGTCGAACAAGGCCGACGAAGCGGTTGCGCTGTTCGATTGCATCCATTCGCTCGACCGGATTTCGCTGCTCACGGCTTTGTCGAAAGCGATGGCACGCGCCGGAAAGCGCGTTCCCTGTTTCATTCAGGTGAACATTGGCGCGGAAGAACAGAAGGGCGGTTGCGCGATCGGCGAACTGCCGGACCTGCTCGAAGCCGCGAGGGCCGAACAGGTCGAGATTATTGGCCTGATGTGCATCCCGCCCGCCAACGTCGAACCTGCCCCCTATTTCGCACTGCTCGCCGAACTGGCCGCGCGACACGGGCTTTCGCAATTGAGCATGGGAATGTCAGACGATTTCGCCACCGCCATCATGCTGGGCGCGACGCATGTCCGCATCGGCACAGCCCTGTTCGGACCGCGCAAGGCCGCCTGATAACGGAAAGCACAAGGCGCGGCCCGCCGCATGAACCAGCGCGTCAGACCGGCAATGGCCGATGGCGGCGCCTATCGCCGGATCGTCGGCGTCCAGCCCCCCGGTCAGCGCCCCGAAGGCCGGCAGGATCAGCTTGGTTGCGCTGCGCACAAAGCAGCGCCGCGACACCAGCCGCCCCCGGATTCCCTGCCGGAACTTGGGATGAAAATGGCCCGACAGTTCCGGTCGCGGATCATGCGGGTCGGCCTCGTGGCGCAGAATGATGCCATCGAGGCAATATTCGTCATGCACCCCACCGCCAAAGCTGGCCGCGATGCCCGGATCATGGTTGCCGACAATCCAGCGCCAGTCATGGCGCGCGGTCAGGTGCCGAAGCAGCTTTGCAGCATCTCCTTCCAGCCGCGCCTCGCCGCCATCGTCATGGAAATTGTCCCCCAGGCAGTAAATGGCCCGCACCGCATATTTGCGTGCCAGCCCGGCCAGTTCCTCGAGCGTGGCCCGGCTGTCATAGGGCGGCAGAAACTGCCCGCCCATCGCATAGCTCGACGCCTTTTCAAGATGCAGGTCGGCGACAAGCAACGCGCGGTGCGCAGGCCAGTATAGCGCGGCCTCGCCCGCCAGTTCGAAACTGTTTCCACCGAAAGTCAGTTGCGCCGTCACGCCGCTGCTATGGGCAAAGCATGGCGGGCTGACAAGCCGCCGCTTTTGCCTTATGGGCGCGGCCATGATTGCCGTTGTCGCCTTGTACCATTTCGCGCCTGTTGCCGATCCGGCTGCGCTCCGCGCGCCGCTGTTTGCATTCTGCGAGGAACGCGGGATCAAGGGAACGCTGCTGCTCGCCGGAGAGGGAATCAATGGCACGGTCGCGGGCGGCCGCGAGGCGCTGGCGGCGCTGGTTGCCCATATCCGTAGCTGGGATGGCTTTGCCGGAATGGAGGTCAAATATTCGCATGCCGAGGCCATGCCGTTCGGCAAGCTCAAGGTCCGGCTCAAGCGCGAGATTGTGACCATGGGGGTCGACGGCA
>JADLBY010000007.1 GCA_020847445.1 Sphingomonadaceae bacterium
CGATGATCCAGACAGAGAAATATGGCACCCCGCTGGCTTCGGCGCTGCGTGTTCTCTCCGCCGAGTTCCGCAACGAACGCATGATGCGCGCCGAGGAAAAGGCGGCCCGCCTGCCCGCGATCATGACGGTGCCGTTGATCCTTTTCATTCTGCCGACGCTGTTCGTGGTTATCCTTGGCCCGGCGGCCTGTTCGATCGGCGATGCCTTCTCGAAACGCTAACCGGCGCAAGCTACACAAGAAAAAGGCGGGAACCACTTCCCGCCTTTTTTCATTCAGGCATCGACGACCTGTTGCTCGATCACACCGAATATGGGGTGGTGCTTCTCGTCCTCCATCCAGATGCGGACGGTATCTCCCGCTTTCATGAAGGGCGTTTCGGGCTTGCCGCGCTGGATAGTCTCGATCGTCCGCACCTCGGCAAGGCAGCTATAGCCAAGCCCGCCTTCACTGATCGCCTTGCCGGGTCCGCCATCCGCGTCGCGGTTTGAAACCGTGCCCGAACCGATGATTGTCCCTGCCGAAAGATTGCGCGTCTTGGCCGCATGCGCGATCAGCTGGCCAAAATCGAAGGTCATGTCGACCCCGGCATCGGCGCGGCCCAGCGGCTTGCCGTTCAGGTCTACACATAATGCGCCGTGCAGCCTTGCGCCATCCCAGCGGCTGCCGAGCGCGTCGGGTGTCACGAATACGGGGGAGAAAGCGCTGGCGGGTTTCGACTGGAAAAAACCGAAGCCCTTGGCCAGCTCATCGGGGATCAGGCCGCGCAATGAGACATCGTTGGTCAACCCCACCAGACGGATACAGCCGCGCGCGTCAGACGCGCTGATACCCATCGGAACGTCGCCGGTGACGACGACGATTTCGGCCTCCATGTCGCAGCCCCATGCCACATCGCCGAGCGGAATGGCATCGCGCGGGCCAAGAAAGCCGTCCGATCCGCCCTGATACATCAGCGGATCGTGCCAGAAACTCTCGGGCATTTCCGCCCCGCGCGCCTGCCGGACGAGCGCGACATGGTTCACATAGGCCGAGCCGTCCGCCCATTGATATGCGCGCGGCAAGGGCGACGCCGCGTCATGTTCGTGAAAACGTTCTTTGGGGATCACGTCATGTTCAAGATCGGTGGCCAGCGCTGCAAGCTTTGGCGCGATGCGCGCCCAATCGTCGAGCGCGGCCTGCAATGTCGGGCAGATATGCCCCGCATCGGCATACCAGGCGAGGTCGTTCGAAACGATCACCAGTTTCCCGTCGCGTCCGGATTTCAAAGAGGCAAGTTTCATAAGGGTTTCCTGTTGTTCGGGGGCATCATGGCGGGATTACGGGCTTGCGGCAATCGTTGAATCCTGCCTAGATTGCCGAAATTGGGGAGACAAAGGCTATGCGATGGAAGACGCTGGCCGCCACGCTTCTCGTTGCAACCGCGATGGCCGGTCCGTCGACCAGTCAGGTTGGCTTCGACAACCGCGAGGCGGCTGAAAATGGCTGGTCGATGGAGCAGAACCGCAGCGCAGCCTGGCACCTTGCGCAGCACCGGCGGCTGTCGGCGGCGCTCGGCACGCTGCAACCCCAAAGGCAGGGCATTGTCGATGCCTATGTGCTGTCGATCGGGCTCGATTCCGATCCGGTCTTTGGCCGCGAGGCCGGTGAAGCGCAGAAAGTGCTGACGCGACGTTATGGCGCGACCGGGCGGTCGATCTTCCTTGCGGCCGGAGCAGGCAAGGAAAATACCGGCACGCCCCAGGGTTCGCCGCCCAACCTTGCCACCGCACTCGCGGCGGTAGCGGCGAAAATGAATGTGAAGGAGGATGTCCTGATCCTCTTTGCGACGACCCATGGCGATCCGCGACTTGGGCTGGTCTATCGCGATGGCGACAATGCCGTCGGCATGATTGCGCCCAAAAGGCTGGCCGCACTTCTCGACGGCCTTGGGATCGAGCGGCGGCTGATCATCCTCTCGGCCTGCTTTTCGGGCGTTTTCGTTCCGCTTCTGAACGGCGATCAAACGATCATCATCACGGCGGCCTCGTCGCAGCGCACATCCTTCGGTTGCAATCCGGGTAATGACTGGACCTTTTTTGGCGACGCCTTTGTCAATACGGCCCTGCGCAAACCGCAAAGTCTGGAAAAGGCCAATGACGAGGCGAGGTCGCTGATCAGCCTGTGGGAAGCGGGACGCGGTCTGGCACCCTCTGAGCCGCAAATCTTCATCGGAGACAAGGCACACCTCTGGCTCGACGCGCTTGAGATGCGCATGCCCAAAACCGAAACGCCCAAAACCGGGCGCGCCGCCAACATGACAAGCTGAAAACACAGCTATTCGGACGCTTCGATCGGTTCCTTGTGCAGCCATTCGGCATGGCGCGGGGCTGTCTTGGTCTTGCTCCAGTCGTCGAGCATCATCGGCGCCACCCGCCTCAGTTCGGCATATTGCTCCGCCGTGCCGATGTCGCAGGCGAGTTCGAGCCGGTGACCATTGGGATCGAAGAAATAGATCGAGCGGAAAATGCCGTGATAGGTCGGCCCGATCACATCGATGCCCAGCCCCTCGATATGCGCCTTCGCCGCCTTCAGCGTGTCGAAATCCGCGACCTTGAACGCCAGATGCTGCACCCAGGCCGGGGTCTTTTCGTCGCGGCCCATTTCGGGTTGGCCCGGCAGCTCGAAAAAGGCGAGCACATTGCCGCCGCCGCAATCGAGGAAGATGTGCATATAGGGATCAAACTCACCGGTCGACGGCACATGATCCTCGGCAAAGGCCGTTGTGTAGGTGAACCCCAGAACCCGTTCATACCATTCAACCGTCGCCTTTGCGTCCTTGCAGCGATAGGCGACATGGTGGATCCGGTCGGTCTTGAACGGCACGGTCATTCCGCCACCTCCAGCACGCCGCGTTCGATCTGGTCGCGCTCGATGCTCTCGAACAGCGCCTTGAAATTGCCTTCGCCAAAGCCTTCGTCGCCCCGGCGCTGGATGAATTCGAAGAAAACCGGGCCGATTTCGGGCTGGGCAAATATCTGCAGCAACAGGCGGGGCGTGCCGCCTTCGGTGGTGCCATCGAGCAGGATGCCGCGTGCCTTCAATGCCTCGACCGGCTCGCCATGGCCGGGAAGCCGTTCGTCGAGCATCGCATAATAGGTGTCAGGCGGCGGGGTCATGAAGGTAACGCCCAGTTTCCTGAGATTGTCCCAGCACGCCAGCAGATCGTCGCAGATCAGCGCGATATGCTGTATGCCCTCGCCATTATAGGCGCGCAGATATTCCTCGATCTGCCCGCCACCGGCCTTGCCTTCTTCATTCAGCGGAATGCGGATGCGTCCGTCGGGTGCGGTCATCGCTTTCGAGGTGAGGCCAGTATACTCGCCCTTGATGTCGAAATAGCGGATTTCGCGGAAGTTGAAGATCCGTTCATACCACCCGGCCCAGTGCGCCATGCGGCCGCCATAGACATTGTGCGTCAGGTGATCGATCGACTTGAAACCCGCGCCTGCCGGAAAATGTTCGACGCCGGGCAGATAGGCAAAATCGATGTCGTAGATCGACAGCGCGTCGGGATGTTCGAGCGTCGCATAGCGATCAACCAGATAGATGAACGCGCCGCCAATGCCCTTGATCGCGGGAATGCGCAGTTCCATCACACCGGTCTTGCTCTCAACCGGCTCGGCACCGCGTTCGATGGCTTCCTTATAGGCCTTGGCCGCATCCTTGACACGGAAAGCCATGCCACAGGCGGATGGGCCATGTTCGGCGGCGAAATAGGCGGCGGGGCTGCGCGGTTCGTAATTTGCGATCAGATTGATCTCGCCCTGCCTCCAGAGATGGACATCCTTGGAACGGTGCCGGGCAACGCAAGTGAACCCCATGCTTTCGAACACCGGTTCGAGAATGCCCTTTTGCGGGGCGCAGAATTCGACAAATTCAAAGCCGTCTAGACCAAGCGGATTTTCAAACAGATCGGGCATGGGAAGAATCATCCAGAGACAGTTGTGCAATATTCGGGAATCCCGAATCCCGTAGATAGTAACAATTGCAACCAGTTTGCGCAAGCGCCTGCCCGCGCCGCGTCTATCAGCCGCCCTTGCGCTCGATCTCGCTGACCCGCGCGCGCAACCGTGCAAGGATGGCGACAAGCTGCGCCGCTTCGCCCGCTTCCAATATCCCCTCGATCTCGGCTTCGACCGAAAGCGCGAGCGGGACGATCTGCGCGTAAAGTTCCTGCCCCACCGGCGTCAGCGCCAGATGATGCGAGCGACCGTCGGTCTCGTTGGGCGCTCGCCCGATCAGCCCGCGCTCGACAAGCGCCTTGGAGGCGCGGTTGACCGTCACCTTGTCCATCTGCGTCGCCGCGACCAGTTCGCGCTGCGTCGCGCTCGCACGTTCGCCCAGCACCGCCATCACCCGCCATTCGGGGATTTTGAGCCCGAAGCGCCCGCGATAGCTGCGCGCGATAAATTCGCTCACCGCGTTCGAGGTGATCGAAAGCTGATAGGGCAGAAATTCGCCGAGGATGAGTTTGGAGCGCGACATGGGGCGACCGACGCTAATCGAATTTCCAGCTTGCGCCAAGCCACAGGGTGCGGGGGTTGGCGCGTTCGACGATTCCACCGCCCGAAATGGCGGCTTCGACCCGCGCATCGAACAGGTTTTCGCCGCGCAGTTGCAGATATAATCCGCCGCCGACGTCAAAACCCAGATCGAAATCGAGCGTCAGCGCATCATCAAGAACACGCGCATTGGCGTCATCCTCAAACTGGCGGCCGATGTAGCGCAGCGTCGTCGATACGGAGACAGGGCCTGGATCATAGGCCAAAGCCGCATTGCCGAAATGGCGCGGCACCTGTGCGGGGCGCAGGCCGTCGAGCGGTGCCGAAACGCCCGTTCCGCGCACTTCGGCATCGACATAGGCATAGCCCAGTTTCAACGCCAAATGGTCGGTCAGGTCAAAGCGGGCATCGGCCTCAATCCCTTTGGAAACGATGGCGTCCAGATTTTGCCGCTGGCGGTAGGTGCCGCCTGCCGCGACAAATCCGACACCCGGAAAATTGCCCGGCCCCTGCCCCAGCGTGACATTGGCGATGGCGTCGTTCAGACGATTGCGGAAGATGGTGACGCCGAAGTCGACATTGCCGCTGCTATAGGCGAGCCCCGCATCCAAGCCTTCGACCGTTTCGGGCCGCAGCGCTTCGTTGGCGGCAGTGGCATCGGCACCGACGCGAAATGGCCGGTACAGTTCGTTGAGCGTCGGCAGGCGCCATGCGCGATAGGCGGCACCACGCAGGGTGAAGCCATCGGCAAAGTCCCAGCCGAAACCGGCGCGCCCGGTCCATTCTGTCCCGCTGCGGTCGGCGAAGCGATCATCCGACCGCACGGTGCCGCCGATATTAACTTCTCGCCGGAAGCCATCGGTGATGCTCCAGCGATCGAGCCGTCCGCCCGCCGATAATGTCAGCGCGTCGCTAGGCTGAAAACTCAGTTCGGCAAAGCCGCCATAGCTGTCAGTCTGCCCGCCTGCGGTGCGGAAGCGTGTCGGAGCGCCCGCGACATAGGTGAAAAATTCGCGGGTTTCCCCGCTGGTTCGCCGCCATTCGCCACCGAGCCGCAGTTCGACCTGTTCACCCACCGGCGGGCGCACTTCAAATCGCGCACCCAGCCCGGTCGAGGGCGTCGCGAACTGATCGAGCGTTTGCGTCACGCTATTCCGGTTGGCGGCAACCGCGCCGAATTCGGACGAAAATTCACGAACCTGCACATAGGCTGTGCCCGACCATTGCCAGTCGCCGCTGCGATCGACCAACCGCAAGCTGGCGTCGACGCCGCTATTGGCATTGTCACTGAAGTCGACGCCGCGGTCGCGCGTGTCGGTAAAGGCGCGCAGATTGGCCTGCAACTCGGTCGAGGCATTCAGTGGCGCCACGCCGCGCAGCGATACCCCCGCCTGCTCATAGGGTGCTTTGCGATCAACCAGACCGCGCTGGCTGGCGATTATGGGGATGAAGCCATCGCCACGGGCATAGCTGGCCGCCGCCGTGATCGATCCCCTGCCCAGTATGCCGACATAATTCGCCTTGGCGTCGACGCTGTTGCGGCTGCCATAGGCCAGCGCCACATTTGCAGTTTCGCGATATTGCGCACTGTC
>JADLBY010000008.1 GCA_020847445.1 Sphingomonadaceae bacterium
CGAGAATGACATTACCGGCGCGACGCCCGCCTCGTTCGAGCCGACCATCGATTATGTCGTCACCAAAATCCCGCGTTTCGCCTTTGAAAAGTTCAAGGGATCGGAACCCGTGCTGTCGACCGCGATGAAATCGGTCGGCGAGGTGATGGCGATCGGCCGCAACATCCACGAATCGATGCAAAAGGCGCTGCGCGGCCTCGAAACCGGTCTTTCGGGCTTCAACTATGTCGACGAATTGCGGGGCGCTTCAAAGGACGAGCTGTCCGCTGCGCTCACCCGCGCGACGCCCGACCGGCTGCTGGTCGCGGCGCAAGCGCTGCGCGAGGGCATGTCGGTCACCGAGGTGCACCAATATTCGAAGTTCGATCCCTGGTTCCTCGAACGCATGGGCGAAATCGTCGCGGCCGAGGAAGAGGTCAAGACCAACGGGATTCCGCAGGATGCCGAAGGTATGCGCCGCCTGAAGGCGATGGGCTTTTCAGACAAGCGGCTCGCATTCCTCGCGCTCGAATCGGCGCATGTCCGCCCGGGTATGGAAAGCGCGATCCGGCGCGGTTCCGGCCTGATCCGCGAGGCGATCGTCGCGATGACCGGCGGGATCACCGAGGCCGAGGTGCGCAAGGCGCGCCACAAGCTGGGCGTGCGTCCGGTGTTCAAGCGCATCGATACCTGCGCGGCGGAGTTCGAGGCGAAGACGCCTTATATGTATTCGACCTATGAGGCGCCGACCTTTGGGGTGCCCGAATGCGAGGCACAGCCTTCGACCCGCGAAAAGGTCGTCATTCTGGGCGGCGGGCCGAACCGGATCGGGCAGGGGATCGAATTCGACTATTGCTGCGTCCACGCCTGCTTCGCGCTGGGTGCCGAAAATGGGGGGGCGGGCTATGAAACGATCATGGTCAACTGCAACCCCGAAACGGTCTCGACCGACTATGACACCAGCGACCGCCTCTATTTCGAGCCGCTGACCGCCGAAGATGTGCTCGAAATACTCCATGTCGAGCAGTCCAAAGGCAGTCTCAAGGGCGTGATCGTCCAGTTTGGCGGGCAAACGCCGCTCAATCTGGCAAAAGCGCTGGAGGATGCGGGCATCCCGATCCTCGGCACTTCGCCCGACGCGATCGATCTGGCCGAAGACCGCGAACGCTTTGCCGCACTGGTCAACAAGCTCAAGCTCAGACAGCCTGAAAACGGTATCGCACGCAGCCGCGAGGAGGCGATCAAGGTCGCCGAAACCATCGGCTATCCGGTGCTGATGCGCCCCAGTTACGTGCTTGGCGGGCGCGCGATGGAGATCGTCGATACACAGGCGCAGCTCGAAAATTACATCGAAACCGCCGTGCGCGTCTCGGGGGACAGTCCGGTTCTGATCGACCGCTATCTGCGCGACGCGATCGAGGTCGATGTCGATTGCGTGGCCGATGGCGATGACGTGGTTGTTGCCGGAATCCTCCAGCATATCGAAGAGGCTGGCGTCCATTCTGGCGACAGCGCCTGCACCCTGCCGCCCTATAATCTTCCGGTCGAGATCGTCGCCGAAATCCGCCGCCAGGCAGAGCTGCTTGCGCGCAGCCTGAAGGTCAAGGGGCTGATGAACGCGCAATTTGCGGTGAAGGAGGGGCAGGTCTATCTGATCGAGGTCAACCCGCGCGCCTCGCGGACCGTTCCTTTCGTTGCCAAGGCCATCGGCGCACCGATTGCCAAGATCGCCGCACGGGTGATGGCGGGCGAGAGGCTGAAAAACCTGCCCGAAATCAATCTCGACATCGGCTATATCGCGGTCAAGGAAGCCGTATTCCCGTTCAACCGCTTCCCCGGCGTCGATCCGGTGCTTTCGCCCGAGATGAAATCCACCGGCGAGGTGATGGGCATCGACAGGGATTTTGCGATGGCCTTTGCCAAGGCGCAATTGGGCGCAGGCATGACGCTGCCGCAATCGGGCAAGCTGTTCGTTTCGGTGAAAGACAGTGACAAACCTTATATCGTGCCTGCGGTGCAAAAACTGCTCGACCACGGATTTTCGGTCTGCGCGACCGGCGGAACTGCGGACTATCTGGGCGATCAGGGGATTGCGGTCGAACGCGTGAACAAGGTTGCGCAGGGCCGCCCGCATATCGTCGACAAGATCATCGATGGCGAAATCGCACTGGTGTTCAACACGACCGAAGGCTGGCAAAGCCTGAAAGACAGCGAGGACATCCGCCGTTCGGCGCTCGTCAACAAGGTCAGTTACTTCACGACGGCGAGCGCGTCACTGGCAGCGGCGCAGGCGATCGAGGCGCTAAAGCAACGAAAACTTGAAGTTTGCACGCTTCAGGACTATCATAAGCGATAGCAGCACCCCCCGAAATGCTGAAAAATTGCGGGCTGGCTTTCCAGCCCCAAGGAAGTTTTTGACTGCGAAGGACTAGATTGCAGATGGCAACCATGGACAAAATGCCGATGCTGGCCGAAGGTTTCGAAAAGCTGACCGCTGATCTGAAACGCCTGCGCGAAGAACGCCCGACCATCATCGATGCGATCGAGGAAGCGCGCGCGCATGGCGATCTGTCCGAAAATGCCGAATATCACGCGGCAAAGGAACGGCAGGGGCAGGTAGAAGCATCGATTTCGGATATCGAAGACAAGATCAGCCGCGCGCAGATCATCGATCCGACGACGCTTTCGGGCGACAAGATCGTTTTCGGCGCGACCGTGACCCTGCTTGACGAAGATGACAAGCCGGTCCGCTATCAGGTTGTGGGCGAAGCCGAAGCCGATGCCAAGGTTGGCCGCATCAGCTATAACTCACCCTTGGGCCGCGCGCTGATCGGCCGTCAGGTTGAGGACGAGGTCGAGGTGACCGTGCCGTCGGGTGACAAATATTACCTCGTGCAGAAGATCGAGTTCATTTGATCGCGATTGTCTGGCAGGGATAGGCGATGCACGTAGCCGCCGGGCCCGTTACCAAGACGATCGCCGCGATCAATATCGCGCTGGCCTTGCTCGTGCTGATCCCGGGGTTCTATGCGCCGGTCACCGTCGCCGGCGCATTGATACCGGCACGCTTCACGCTGGGCGATGCGGTGTTCGGCGATGTCGGCTATATGCTGCCCGTATGGCTGACTCCACTGAGTTCGGCCTTTCTGCATGGCGGCATTCTGCACGTTTCGCTCAATATGCTGATGCTGCTGATGGTCGGCGCCAATCTCGAACGCGTGCTGGGCAGCAAGAGCTTTGCCATATTATATGGGGCCGGGATCGTCTGTGCAGCTGCGGCCGAAGTTGCGGCGCATCCGCAGTCACCCCTGCCGGTGGTCGGTGCCAGCGGCGCGATCTCGGCGCTGTTCGCAGCGCATATGCAGCTTTTTCCGCGCAACCGTCCAAAGGACTGGGGTGCTGTCCCGGGCAAGCTGATCCATGCTGCCCAATTGCTTGTCGCATGGGTCGCTTTCAACCTGATGCTCGGGTTCGTCGGACCGGGAATTGGCGTCAATATCGCCATCTGGGCGCATATTGGCGGCTTTGTCGCCGGATTGGCGCTGACTTGGCCGCTGCTGAACTGGCGTTACCGGAACGCCTGAACTTCAGTCCGCTGGCTGATCCGGCTGAAGCAGTTTGTGCAAATGCACGACGACATATTTCATCTCGGCATCGTCAACCGTGCGTTGGGCGGAACCGCGCCAGGCTTCTTCGGCCTCCGCATAATCGGCAAAAATGCCGACAATATCGAGCTTGTCGAGCTCACAGAAATCGAGTGTTTGCGGGTTCTTGACGCGACCGCCGAATACCAGATGCAATTTGGCCTGGGCCATTGCTGTGTTCCTTGCTGAAATGGGGTGCCGTTACGGCTTGGCGGCGCCCTTAGCGAGTCCGGCAAGGAAAGGCTAGCGCGAATTAATCGCGTTTGCGCGCTTCGCTGGCCGCTGCCTGACCGGCAGCTTTAACCGCCTCGCTTGCCTTGTTGACAAGGTTGCGAAACTGGTCGCGGACGGCATCGCTGCCAAGGCCGACCTCGCTGACCTTGGCCTTTCCTGCGTCTTTTGCGGCATTGGCCGCACGCTTGGCGGTGTCGTTGATGGCCTTGCCTGCCTTGCCGAGAATCTTTTTCTCGCGATCGGTCTTGGGAAGCAGCATGCCGATGATCGCGCCAATGGCGATGCCGCCGGCGACGATGGCAAGAGGATTCTTCTCGATGCTCTCGCTCGATGCCTTGCCCGCCTTCTTGGCCAGTTGTTTAGAGCTTTCAACGCTGCGCGCGGCGGTTGCCTTGCTCTTCTCGGCGGCAGCTGCGGCCGACCGCTTGGCCGCCGCGCTTGCTACGCGGGCTTTCTCACCCGCCTGGGCGATGCTTTCGCGGGCAGTGTCCGTCGCGGTTTTCAGATTGTCGCCAAGCTTGCTCATCACTCATCGCCCTTTTCATTCGTCCTCCGGTCGCGGAGGCGGTGGATCCAGTTCGAAATGGGTTTGCGCGCGGCAAATAGCAAGACAGCGACCGCCCCAATCCCGATAAGCGGTGCATTTTTTGCAATATTTTGCCTTGCTGAAGCGCCAGCGTTGCTCAGCCGCGCCTTTTGCTTCGAAGTCCAGCGGTTGGCGATGGTGCGCGGGTGCAGATCGTGTCTTGCCTGTTCGACGTCGGCCATCAGGGACTGGCGCAAGGCCTTGCGTAGCTGATCGCGGTCGACGATGGCATCGCGTTCCGGGTCAGACATCACCGTCACCTTCACTGAATTTCAGATTATGCGCAGTGCGCCGCGCAATTTGTCCGGCCCCCCAGGCGGCAAGCGCAAAGCCGACTACGACAATTGCAGTTGCCAGCCATGGCCCCAGATATTGGGACAGGATGAGAAGCAACCCAAGGATCAGCGCGATGATCGCGCCTGAAAAGAAAAAGATCGCCAGAAAGGCCCAGATCCCGGCCTTGCGAATGATGCCGCCGCTGTAGCTCAGCCTGGCTTTGGCATAATCGATTTCGGCCTCGGCCAATGCACGCACATCGGCCACCAGCGTGCGCACCTGTTCTGCAGGTGACAGCGGCGCAGCGTCATTATCGTCGAGGTCGGCGGGAGAGGTATTTTCGTCCATCACTCCCCCGCCTTAATGCGGCAAGCGGCTTTGTTGAAGCCGTTTCGGTGTCAGTCGCGTCCTGAACGGACAAGGCGCGCAAGCACAAAGCCGATCGCGGCGGCGGCACCGATGGCGACGCCCGGGCTCTTGCGGATGAACTGGCGCGTATCTTCAAGGATATCGTCAACCTGTTTGGCATCCATCTTGTCGGCGAAATCGTCGACGGCATCGGCAGCCTTGCGGGCATAATCGCCATATTGCGCGCCGACCTTTTCGTCGATCTGTCCGGCGCTGTCGCGCAGGATCTTGCCAAAGCCTTCCAGCGCCTCGCTCGCCTTGTCCTTGCCACTGGTCGCCGCCTCGCGGGCGCGCTCGGCGGCCTTGTCCTTCATATTTGAAAATTCGGTTTTCATCCTGGTCTGGACCTCCGTCTCAACCTTGCCCGGATTGGGCTTTGCCCTGGCAACGGCCGTCTTGGCCGTCGCGGCTTTCGGCTTGGCAGCCGCAGCCTTTGGCTTGGCTGCGGGCTTCTTCGCAGCGGTGGATGGTTTCTTGGGAGTGGCCATGCAAATCCTCCTTTCGGGATCGTTTCTACCCATATTGGTATTGCAGGTGCTTTAGTCAACTATAACAGCACGAATTTGCAAATCTGACCATGCATTCATATTCCGTTGGTCGCAGGCTGTGCACCGATTGCCAGCGCGGGAAATAGCGATTATGGGCGCGGCGACCAATCCTCCCGGGAGCCAGCTATGACCGCCATCATCAATATCCACGCCCGCGAAATTCTCGATAGCCGTGGCAATCCTACCGTCGAAGTCGATGTGTTGCTCGAAGATGGCAGCTTTGGTCGGGCGGCAGTGCCCTCGGGCGCCTCCACCGGTGCACATGAGGCTGTCGAAAGGCGTGATGGCGACAAGAACCGCTATATGGGCAAGGGCGTGCAACATGCGGTCGAAGCGGTAATCAACGAGATCGAACCGTTGCTGACCGATTTCGAGGCCGAGGACCAGGAAGATATCGACGCTGCGATGATCGCGCTCGACGGTACCGAAAACAAGTCGCGCCTGGGCGCCAATGCGATCCTTGGCGTCAGCCTTGCGGTTGCCAAGGCTGCCGCCGATGCCCGCGGTCTGCCGCTCTATCGCTATGTCGGCGGGGTGAATGCAAAGGTGCTGCCGGTACCGATGATGAATATCATCAATGGCGGCGAACATGCCGACAATCCGATCGACTTCCAGGAATTCATGATCATGCCGGTCGGTGCCGACAGCCTCGCCGAAGCCGTACGCTGGGGATCGGAGATCTTCCACACGCTGAAAAAGGGCCTGCATGAAAAGGGCCTCGCAACGGCGGTGGGCGACGAAGGCGGCTTTGCGCCCAACCTGTCATCGACCCGCGCCGCACTCGACTTCATCATGGCGTCGATTGAAAAGGCCGGTTTCAAAGCTGGTGAAGAGGTGGTGCTGGCGCTCGACTGTGCCGCAACCGAATTTTTCCGTGACGGCAAATATGAAATCAGCGGTGAAGGTCTGTCGCTCGATCCGCGGACAATGGCGCAATATCTGGCCGATCTTTGCGCCGACTATCCGATCAAGTCGATCGAAGACGGTATGGCGGAGGATGATTTCGAAGGCTGGAAGGCGGTCACCGATCTGATCGGCGGAAAGGTGCAATTGGTCGGCGATGATCTGTTTGTCACCAATCCGAAACGTCTGGCGATGGGCATCGAAAAGGGCCTTGCCAATTCGCTGCTTGTCAAGGTCAACCAGATCGGCACGCTGTCGGAGACGCTTGCCGCGGTTTCGATGGCACAGCGGGCTTCCTATACGGCGGTCATGTCGCATCGTTCGGGAGAAACCGAAGACGCGACAATTGCCGATCTTGCGGTTGCGACCAACTGCGGCCAGATCAAGACCGGCAGCCTTGCCCGCTCGGATCGTCTGGCAAAATACAACCAGCTCATCCGTATCGAGGAAGAATTGGGATCGAGCGCAATCTACGCAGGCCGTTCGATTTTCCGGTGATTGCGTCGTCTGATGCCATAATGGTATAGACCCCCATGGCGAAGGCGAAGCGCAAGACGAATCCAGAGGAATTCAGGGCAAAGCTGGTGACAGCCGCAGCCTTGGTCGCGCTGTTGCTGATCGCATCCTATGCCTTGCTTGGACCGACCGGTATCCTCGCCTGGGCCGAATATCGTCAGGCGATCAACGAGCGCGGCAAGGAACTGGCGAAGCTGGAAAAGGAACGTGATGCGTTGCGGAACCGCCAGCGCCTGCTGGACAGGGACAATGTCGATCCCGACCTGGCTGGCGAACTGATGCGCAAGGAACTGAATGTCGTTGCGCCCGACGAAATTGTTATCCCGCTGAAGGATAATGAATAGCTATGTCCATGATGCTTGCAACATAAAGGCACTTCCATCCGAACGCCCGATTGACTAGGCGCATTCCCTAACGTCAAACCAAACGCCCGTGAGAGGACGACGCATTGGCCAAATCCCCCGCTAGCAAACCGAGCAAGGCCAAGGCCGCATCGGTTTCGACCGACGCCATCGCAAACCGCGAGCGTCCCGCAACTCCGACGCCCTACAAGGCGAGCAAGGACGAACTGCTTGAATTCTACAAGCAGATGCTGCTCATCCGCCGTTTCGAGGAAAAGGCCGGACAACTCTACGGGCTCGGCCTTATCGGCGGTTTCTGCCATCTCTATATCGGGCAGGAAGCGGTCGCCATCGGCCTGCAATCGGCGCTGACGCCGGGCAAGGACAGCGTGATCACCGGCTATCGTGACCATGGCCATATGCTGGCTTACGGCATAGATCCCAATATCATCATGGCCGAACTGACGGGCCGTGCCGCCGGTATCTCGCGCGGCAAGGGCGGCTCGATGCACATGTTCTCGACCGAGCATAAATTTTATGGCGGCCACGGCATCGTCGGCGCGCAGGTCTCGCTAGGGGCCGGCCTCGCCTTTGCGCACAAATATAATAATGATGGCGGCGTATGCCTTGCCTATTTTGGCGACGGCGCCGCCAATCAGGGTCAGGTCTATGAAAGCTTCAACATGGCCGAGCTGTGGAAGCTGCCTATCATTTTCGTGATCGAAAATAACCAATATGCCATGGGCACCAGCGTCAATCGCGCCTCGGCGGAGGATCAGCTTTACCGCCGGGGTGAATCTTTCCGCATTCCGGGGCTGCAGGTCGACGGTATGGACGTGCTTGCGGTTCGCGGCGCGGCCGAGGTTGCGCTGGATTGGGTGCGCAGCGGGAAGGGGCCGATCCTGCTGGAGATGAAGACCTATCGCTATCGCGGCCACTCAATGTCTGATCCGGCGAAATATCGCAGTCGTGAAGAAGTGCAGTCGGTGCGGGAAAAGTCGGACCCGATCGATGGTTGCAAGGACGATCTGATTGCAATGGGTGTCAAGGAAGACGATCTGAAAGCGATCGAAAAGGAAATCCGGGCTATTGTAAACGCCTCCGCCGAATTTGCCGAACAGGCCCCCGAGCCTGATTTGGCCGAGTTGTATACCGACGTGCTGGTGGAGAATTACTGATGGCAATCGAGCTTAAAATGCCTGCCTTGTCGCCCACCATGGAAGAGGGCACGCTGGCGAAGTGGCTGGTCAAGGAAGGCGACAGCGTGTCGTCTGGCGATATCCTGGCCGAGATTGAAACCGACAAGGCAACGATGGAATTTGAAGCGGTCGATGAGGGCACCGTGTCGCAGATTCTGGTGCCCGAAGGAACCGATGGGGTAAAGGTGCGGACGGTCATCGCGTTGATTGCAGGGGAAGATGAAGCCGCTGCACCTGCGCCCGTTGCGCAGGCTGCGCCAGTCGCGGCCACGGTTGCCGAAGTACCAAAGCCTGCACCTGCACCGCCTAGGACCGTGGCGGAACCTGCAGTTCCTGCGGGTACGGCCATGGCGAGCGTGACGGTTCGCGA
>JADLBY010000009.1 GCA_020847445.1 Sphingomonadaceae bacterium
GAACTGACCAGCGCCAAGATCATCGTTTCGGGTGGTCGCGCGCTGAAGGACGGGCCGACCTTTGAAGCCACCATTTTCCCGCTGGCGGACAAGCTGGGTGCCGCCGTCGGTGCGTCGCGCGCCGCCGTCGATGCGGGCTATGTCCCCAACGACTATCAGGTCGGCCAGACCGGCAAGATCGTCGCCCCCGAAGTCTATATCGCGGTCGGCATTTCGGGTGCGATCCAGCACCTTGCGGGGATGAAGGATTCCAAGACGATCATCGCGATCAACAAGGATGAAGACGCCCCGATCTTCCAGGTGGCGGACATCGGCCTTGTGGCGGACCTGTTCAACGCCGTTCCGGAACTCACGAGCAAGCTCTGAGGCTCTGGCACGATGGCGGGCCGGTCAAAAACCGAACGATCGGACAGCGCAAACATGAATGCCGGGGCTGAACGCTCCGGCATTTTTGTTGACCTTTCGGCGCAGGAGCGCACCGATGAAAGCCGCGCCCTGACACTGGCGGGCGTTGCCCGCGATGCCCGGCTAGACCGGAACTTCCTCATCCTGATCGCGCTGGCATCGGCGATTGCGACGCTCGGTCTTTTGCAAAGCTCGACCGCCGTCGTTATCGGCGCGATGCTTGTTTCGCCGCTAATGGGCCCGATCATGGGCATCGGCTTTGGGCTGGCCACGATCGAAAGCGGGCTGATCCGCCGTTCGCTGGTCACGCTGGCGGCGGGGATGGGGGTCGCCATATTGGTGGCGATGCTGATCATCCTCATCTCGCCGATCCAGGACGTCACCGCAGAGCTGCGCGCCCGCACCCAGCCCAATCTGATGGATCTGGGGATAGCGGTTGTCGGCGGGATTGCCGGGGCGATTGCCATCATCCGCAACATGAGCGGGGTGATGGTGGGCGTGGCGATCGCAACCGCGCTGGTTCCGCCGCTGGCGACCGTGGGCTTTGGCCTTGTCACCGGCAGGACGGATTTTGCCACGGGCGCGGCCTTGCTGTTCCTCACCAACACGCTGGCGATCGCCTTTGCGGCGACGATTGTCGCCCGGATCAACCGCTTTGGCCCTTCGATGACGCCGCAACATACGGCGATGCAGCTGGTTGGCATTGTCGCCGTGCTGGCGGTGCTGTCGATTCCGCTGGCAATTTCGCTCGACAATTTCGGTCGGGAAGTGCGGGCCCGGGCGGTCGTGCAGTCCGAACTGTCGGGCCTGTTGCAGCGACGTGATCGGGTCGAAAGCCTGAATGTGAGCGTGAACGGCGACGATGTCGCGGTGGAAGGCGTGGTGCTGGTCGACAAATTTACGCCGCTATTGGGGGAACGGCTGGCAGAACGCGCGACGCAGAGCCTTGAACGGAAAGTGCTGGTCGATCTCGCCCAGGTGAAAAGGCAGAGCAATGCGGCCGAGGAGTTGCAGGATCAGCTCAACCGGCGGGTCAGCGCGCTCGAGCAGCGCGATGCCGAGGTCGAAGCGATCCTGTCCGCGCTCACCGTGGGCGGCCTGATCGAACGGGACGCATTGCTGGTCGATGCACAGGCGCGGCGCGTGGCGATCACCCGCGACCGCGCGGAAGAGGGCGAGCAGGTCGCTGCCGCCAAGGAACGGATCATTGCCGAAGCGCAATCGCGCTATCCGGGGTGGCTGATGAAAAGCACCCGCCCGGACGATGACAGCGCCCGACCGCCAGCCGTTGCACCGGAACAACCAGAATAGGGAGCATATACATGGCCCTTGTGATCACCGAAATCGAAGACGGCATTGCCGTCGTCACCCTCAACCGCCCGGAGGCGATGAATGCCCTGTCGCGTGCGCTTCGGGCCGAACTGGCGGCAGCGATGCGCGCGGTCGATGCGGACGATGCAGTGCGCTGCGTCATCCTGACAGGCGCAGGCGACCGCGCCTTCACCGCCGGGCTCGACCTCAAGGAACTGGGGGCGGATACCGGCAATCTGGGTGCCGCCAATGCCGAAAGCGCGGACGAAAATCCGGTGAAGGCGATCGAACTGTGCCGCAAGCCGGTCATCGGTGCGATCAACGGCGTTGCCATTACCGGCGGCTTCGAGGTCGCGATCGCCTGCGATATCCTCATCGCATCGGCCAACGCCCGTTTTGCCGATACGCATGCACGGGTCGGGATCATGCCCGGCTGGGGGTTGTCCCAGAAACTGTCGCGGCTGATCGGCATTTCGCGGGCCAAGCAATTGTCGTTCAGCGGCAATTTCCTCGACGCCGACACGGCCTGTTCCTGGGGGCTGGTCAATGCCGTCGTGCCAGCCAATGAGTTGCTGGCGCACGCCAGGGCATTGGCGCGCGATATCGCATCGGTCGATCCGGCGATGGTGCGCAGCTACAAGCGCCTGATTGACGAGGGCTATGCCCTGCCATTTGGCGAAGCGATGGCGCATGAGGCGCGCGTTTCGCGTGCCGCCAACGGGCAGGTCAGCGCCGAAGAGGTCGAGGCACGCCGCATGGCCGTGATCGAACGCGGCAGGACGCAGGGTTAGGGTAGAACAACATTCCGAACTTACAATGCACACTTGCAGAATGCAGGTTGCGTTCCGGGTGACGGCAAACCACCATCTTCGACTCACCCTCCCCTGAATGTCGATCCGCCCCTCGGGTCTGATCCTAGAAGGCGGTAGCCACGGTCAGCGCCGCACCTCCGCCCGGATGGGCGTTTCCGGCGATCCGGTGGCGCCAGTCGAGCCGTATATCGATACGGGTTTCGCCAAGCGGATAGTCCATGGTGACGGTGGGGCCAATGTCGATCCGGTGCACATCTTCCTGCCCGCCCGCCCAGATAGCAGCTCCAGCGCCGACCTTCGCCGCGCTGACCCTGGCAAGCGGGCGCGACGCCCTCAATTGCGTATCGAAAAAGGCGCCACCCGCGTCGCCGCTCGCCCAGCCTAGCTGGCCATAACCGTCGAGCCGGAATCGCGCCGGAAGCGGCTGGCCGTCAAAGCCGCCCGCAGCATAGATCGCCCATTTGTCGCGACCGTTGAGGATCACGCGCCGTTCGGCATTGAGCGCCAGCGGAAGGTTTGCCGGACGCTGCCAGCGTAATCCCAGCGCCAGTTCCTCACCTCCGGCTGATGGCGTTGCTGCACCGCGCGCGATGATGGCAAGCCCGCTGTCGCGCTGGCCGTCCAGATCATAGCCGAACTGGATCCCGCTCTGGCTGCCACCATATTGCGCGGCCGAGGCAAGGCTGGGCTGATCGGCGCCCGACATCCGCCAGAAGCTGTAGGCATAGGCAAAGAGGCGGCCTTGCAGGGCGATACCGGAATTTCCCTCACCGTCGTTGGCGGTTCCGGCAAGCGCGTCCTCCGGTACCGCCATTCCGGCAGTCCGCCTTCCCGCCGGCCCAGTGCCGGTCCAGCTGACCGGATCGCCGAAAGGCGCGCGGAGCAAAACCGCAGCCGGATTGGCCTGCGCCATGAGCTGACGATGCGGGTGTCGGGATCTCGGCTGGAGCAACGGACCCGTCCTTCCGAGCCTCCGAACGCCAGTCCGGCGGTCGGCCGCATGCGTGGGTTGCGCAAACGACGCCGCAGTCGGCGGATCATGGTCGGCAATATGGACTTGAGCAGGATGGAATTGAGCAGGGGCTGTGCCGGGCGCCAGATAGGCCCGGCCGCCGACCCAGCAGCTCATCAGCAACAGCGGATAGTAAAGCGCGCGCCCTTTGATCATGGCAGGCTCCCGTCAATATTCGGACAGGGCGCATCGTCCGGCGACGACGTCACCCGGTCAGCGGTGCGAATGCATGTAGAATGGTTCAGCCGACCGGCAGGAACCTGGGTCGAAGCGACGCAACGGCGATCAGCAGCAGCATGGGATAGGCAAGATACATGCTGAGCAGGGCGTAGGGCGCGGGAAGGATATCAGCGAATATTGCCCGCTGCACATGCACCAGAACGGCGACCAGTTGCCAGCCGGTGACCCAATAGGGCCAGTACCGGTTGCTGGTAAGCGAAAGCCACCAGAAACTTCCCAGCACGGCGAGGTCGATGACGAACAGTTCGACATCGAGGCTGGCCCAGCTGAAACGGTTGGCCGCAAGTGTGGAGGCCAGCGAAGCCAGAACCGCAGTGGCGGCACCCTGTCGCTCGCAGGTGCCGCCGCGCCGGAACGCCAGCCCGGTGGCTATCGCAAGCGCCGCATAATAGACGAGCCTGTGATCCATCGAACCCGCGCCCCGTTCCCCGGCTCAGCGCCCCCTTGCGGCGCGTTTGGTCGCCATCTCGACAGGGATATCGGCATTGGCGACCGGCGACAGCACCGTGCCTGTCGGCTTTTCCATGCCTGCGCCGAACATGCGCGCGCCAAGCCCGACCTGCTTTTGTGTGACGCTGAGCGCATGATGGGCATCGGCCAGCATCTGGCGAACCTGCCCGGCGGCGGCCACAGCCTCGGTTACCTTGGCGACGGCATCCTGACCGACAATTGCCGACATGCGGGTCTCAATCCGGCTGGTCGGCAGGGTTACGGCGAGCGTGGCGATTTTGACGATGGCGTCGTCGATGGCATTTTCGGCATCGTGAAGGTCGGCTGCTATGCGCTGCGCCGCGGTGACTCGTTCTCTCAACATTGGATACTCCCTGATCTCTGCCGCCATTTGAGGCGGAAATTGCAACTGCTCCGTCAGGAGAGCATTTCCCCGAGACCGAGCAAAACGGAGTAGAGAGCGGCAAAAGCCATGATGGTTCCGAACGCGATCAGCACCGGCCACAACAGTCGCTCCCTCCGGCCATGATTGTTATATGGCCGGCTTCGTGTCGGAAATGGCAGGCCGATGCGGAAAAGACCTGCCAGCGAAAATTCCGCCGAAGCCAGACCCGTTTCGCCAACCGGCAGACTGTCGCCAAGCTGCGGAGGCTGATATATCAAAGGTTGATATGTCGCGCCGACGGGCTCGACTGCGACAAGGCGCGCCGCTTCGACACGCGAAGAAACGCCGAGCAGGCGCATCGCGCGGCGGATTCGTTCGTCAACCGTGTGCGGTGAAACCCCCATTATCCGGGCGATTTCCTTTGAATTGCGATGCGCGAGAACGTGCCGCAAGGTTTCCACCTGCGCGGCATTCAGCTTGCCGATGCCCTGATCCCGTTGCGTGCCCACAAATCTAAAATAGCGCAAATTCGCTTCCAGTCGCCATATAATTATAGTTAGGATTTTACGCGGGCGATCGCGGAAATCGGCGCGACGGCATTGCCCGCCCGCCTGCTTTGCGGCATATTGCGTCGCATGTTGATGATGAACCGCGGCAGGGCCGCAAAATTGCACTATGCCGCCAACGGCTTTCAGATGGTGTCGAGCGGCGACCATGTTGTCTGTGCGGTGACCGGTGAGACCATTCCGCTCGACGAGTTGCGCTATTGGAGCGTCGCCCGGCAGGAGCCCTATGCCTCAGCCGAAATTTCGGTGCGCGCGGCGCTTTCGGCGCGCTAAAGGCTGTCCATGGCGCTGTCGGGCAAGGCGAATATCCTTCTGATTCTGGCGGCGGTCGCCAGTTGCACGGCCAACCCGGGCAGCCCTGTCGGCGAAGTTGCCGCAGCGCCTTTGCCGGAAGCTGCGCCCGCGGCCCCCCGACCAGAGGAGTCCGCGCCGCGCCGCCGTTTCTGGCTGGCGCAGCCTGCGCAACAGGGCGCGGTGACGATCGCGCGCGCGCCGACGGCTGCGATTTCCGTCAGCTTCAACGGGGCGGACGTGCCGCTGACGCCCGATGGCTTTTTCCTTCTGGGATTCGATCGGGATGCGGAAAACAGCGCCAGTCTGGTCGCGACGCTGGCCGACGGACAGAAGATTGAGGAATATCTTCCGGTACGACCGGGCAACTGGGCGATCCAGCATGTGAATGCCAATCCGCTGGGCGGTGCACGGACGACCGAAGAGTTTCAGGCGCGCCGCGCCGGGGAACTGGCGCAGATCAACGCTGCCCGATCCGTCGGGAACGACAGTGGTGGCTGGCGCCAGAATTTCATCTGGCCGGTGCGCGGGCCGATATCGGGGAGGTTCGGTTCGCAGCGTATCTATAATGGCACCCCCGGCAGCTATCATAGCGGGCTTGACATCGCGATGCCCAGCGGCACGACATTCGTCGCCCCGGCCGACGGCGTGGTCGTGCTGGCGGCGCAAACGCCGTTTACGCTCGAAGGCTATCTGTTGATGATTGATCACGGCATGGGGCTGAACAGCGCCTTTCTGCACAGTTCCGAACTGCTGGTCAAAGTCGGCGACGTGGTCCGCCAGGGCCAGCCCATTGGCAAGGTTGGCGCAACCGGACGGGCGAGCGGCCCGCATTTGCACTGGGGCATGAAATGGCGCGCGGCCAGGGTGGATCCGCTGTTCCTTCTCGGCAGCGCACCTCCGGCGGGATGAGGCGATACAGTCTGTTGCAAAATAGTGACAATTGGCGAAAAAGGGTCGGCTAACACGCCATTTTCTTTGCCCTTCGCGCAAAAATGTTCCAACACTCATGGCAATCTGGAGGGGACTGTGCGGCCTGAATGGTCACGCAAGCGCCAATATCCGGAGATATTGAACCGGCGTTTCTGGCTGCATTGCGGTCAGGTGCGCCCTATAGATATAGGGGCTGGACACGTGAAAAAAGCACGTCTTAGCAATTTGAAGTCGACGACCGCACCGCTGGTGCTCGGTCTTGCCATGATCTCGAACCCCGTCTTCGCACAGGATGCGGATGACGAAGCGGCTGCCGAAGACTCCGCGCCGATCATCGTTACCGGTTCGCGCATCGCGCGTCCCAACCTCGATTCGAACAGCCCGGTCTCGGTTGTTACCGGTGAGCAGGTCGTCGCGAACGCAGACGTTACGCTCGACACCTTCCTCAACACGCTGCCCGGCGTCAATCCGGCCGGCACCACCACGTCGAACAATCCCGGCAACGGTGGTCAGTCGAACATCAACCTTCGCGGTCTGGGTTCGAACCGTAACCTCGTTCTGATCAACGGTCGTCGCCCGATGGTGTCTGCCACCGACCAGACGGTCGACTTGAACACCATTCCGCAGGGCCTGATCGAGCGTATCGACGTGACCACCGGCGGCGCAGGCGCGGCTTATGGTGCCGACGCTATCGCAGGTGTCGTCAACATGATCCTGAAGGACGACTTCGAAGGCCTCGATCTGCGCGCAACCTATTCGAACACCGTTTCGGAAATGGACGCCCGTGAATATCAGTTCAGCGGCACCATTGGCGGCAACTTTGCCGACGGTCGCGGTAACATCGCTTTCTCGGCAGAATATTCCAACCGTCAGGGCCTGATCAAGGCGCAGCGTCCGTTCGCTGCACAGGCAACCTCGACGACGGGCTCGTTCCCGACCGGTTCGCTGACCAACAGCGCGACCAACCCCTACAGCCAGGCAGCGGTTGATGCGCTGTTTGCAGGCTATGGCGTCAGTGCGGCACAAACGCCGCGTGTCAACCAGCTTGCGTTCAACTCGGACGGCTCGCTGTTCGGCGTTGGTACCTTCAACAGCCCCGTTGATGTGTCGAACTTCCGTTACGCGCTCGATTCGGCTGCAAATCCGAACCTGCGCTATCTGCCGGATTTCTACACGTACAACTTTGACATCGTGAACATCCTGGTGCTCCCGCTGGAGCGCAAATCGGCGTTCCTGACCGGCCACTATGAAATCAACCCCGCGTTCGATTTCTTCGTGCAGGGTGGTTACACCAACTATAATTCGGCAACTGCGTTGGCACCGACTCCGGTCAGCACCGGTATCGTGAACCCGGGCAGCTCGGCATCTGTGCTCAATGCTCGCTCGCCGCTGGTCAACCTGGTGCATGACAGCGGCGCTGGCGCTGGCGTGACCGCAGGTCGTATTACCGGCTTCGTCGTCCCGGTTACCAACCCCTGGATTTCGAACGATCTCCGTACCCTGCTTAACAGCCGTACCGGCAATGATCCCAACCTTGCTGGTTCGGGCGCTGCCGAAGGCGTTCGTATCGGCTACCGCTTCCTTGGTACCGGCTTGCGCGAACAGCAGCTTGAAAATGAAGTCATCCAGGGTCTTGCCGGCCTGCGCGGTGAGTTCGCACCCGGCTGGCGCTACGAGGCTTATTACAGCTGGGGTCAGACCACGATCGACCAGCGTGCAACCGGCAACGTCAATGTGCAAAAGGTGCAGCAGCTCCTCGAAGCACCCGATGGCGGCGTCAGCCTGTGCGATGGCGGTTTCAATCCGTTCGGTATTCAGCCCTTCTCGCAGGATTGCGTAGATTTCGTAGATGAAGTGGGCGTCACCAAGACCGTCTTCACGCAGAAAATCGCACAGGCCTACGTCTCGGGCGAAGTCGCCGAACTGCCGGGCGGCCCGCTTGGTGTCGTCTTCGGTGTCGAGTCGCGCAAGTTCCGCTACGAATTTGATCCGGGTGCCCTTTTCGGTCCGATCGCTGGTTTCAACACCTCGACGCCCGACCTCGGTACCAACAGCTTCCTCGATTTCTTTGGCGAGCTTCGCGCTCCGATCATGGACAATCTGGAACTGTCGCTGACCGCACGTCATTCGAAGAGTGATTTCAATGACATCCAGAATGGCATTGACGGTGCACCTTCGAAGGATTGGGCTTATGGTGGTACGCTGTCCTACTCGCCGATCGACTCGGTCCGTCTGCGTGCCAGCTATCAGCACTCGGTTCGTGCACCGAACTTTGGTGAACTCTTCTCGGGTGGCGGCAGCTTCCCGCAGATTTTTGACCCTTGCTCGGTTAGTTCGAACTTCCGCACCACAGGCGGTGCGGCGGCGACCAACCTCTGTTCGGCAACCGGCGTCGGCCCGGTCAGCACCTTTGTCGCCACTCCCGGCGCACAGGCGTTCATTACCGTCACCGGCAACCCGAACCTGAAGCCTGAAACTTCGGACACCTTCACCCTTGGTGGTGTGTTCAACGCGGGCGGCTTCACCGGCTCGATCGACTATTACAACATCAAGATCAAGGACACGATCTTCTCGCCCGACGTCAACGAAATCATCGCATCCTGCTATGGTTACAATGACATCAATCCCAACCTTGATCCGAATAGCCCCTATTGCGATGCAATCGGCCGTTCGGGCAGCAACATGACCGGCATTTATCTGCCTGCTTCGCTTGGTGGCGATGCCAGCGGCTATTTCCAGGCCGTGAACCAGGGTTCGGTGAAGACTTCAGGTGTCGACGTACAGTTGGGCTATCGCCTGCCGACTCCGTTCGTTTCGGAAACCTCGGCAATCAGCGCGAACCTGCTGGTCAGCTACCTGATCGACTTCAAGAATGTCGGTCTGGGCGGTCTGAAGACCGACTATGCCGGTTCGGCTTCCTATTTCGGCGCAGGTCTGGGCACCAGCTTCCCGCGTTGGAAGGGCACGATGAACCTGGCGTGGCAGCTTGACGACAATCTGAAGTTCGACACGCGCGTTCGCTACATTCACAAGATGGTCAACCGCGCTGCCAAACAGTTCATCGGAGAAACTTTCACCGGTCCGGGCTCGATTTGGTATTTCGACTTTGGTCTCGAAGCCAATGTCGATGCGCTGACCTTCCGCCTCGGTCTGAACAACGCGTTCGATCGTCAGCCGGAAACCTATGCGCCGAACGTGCAGTCGGGTACCGATCCGTCGCTCTACGACGTTCTCGGTCGCCGCGCTTATGTGTCGGCTCGCCTGCGCTTCTGACGCAAGCCAAAGCAAAAAAGGAAAGGGCGGGACTGGTTTCCCGCCCTTTTTCTATCTAGGACGCAGGCATGAAATCACAGGAACGGATGCGGGCGGCCTATGCGGCCTACCAAAAGGGCGATTTGCCCGGCGCGCTGGTGCAGGCCGAGGCGGTACTGAAAGCCCTGCCGCGCGACCACAATGTCCTCCAGTTTGCCGGCGTTGTTGCGGCGCAGGCGGGGTTTCCGGACAAGGCGTCGGACTATCTTCGCAAGGCCATCGCCCATGGCGGCGACAATGAGGATAATCGCATCAATCTTGCGAAGATTCTCTCCGAAATGGGGAAATGGGACGAGGCTTTGGCGCTTTGCCGGCTACCCGATGGCGCATCCTCAGCTGACCTGCAAAGACTCGAGGCCGATCTGCTCAAAGCGCAGGGCCGGGCGACCGAAGCGGTCTGGGCCTATGAGCGCATCGTGCATGAGCAGCCGGACAATTTCGATGCCTGGAACAATCTGGGCAATGCCCGCCATGAAACCGGCGATCTGGACGCCGCCATGGATGCGTTCCAGCGCGCGCGGCAGCTGGATCCGAACAAGGCGATCGTGTTCACCAATCTGGCGCGGGTGCTGATGTCGAAGGACAGGTATGAAGATGCCTGTCTGATGCTCGAAAAGGCGGCGCTTCTGTCGCCCGGTGATCCTGCACCGCTGATCGAACTTGGCAGGACGCTGACAAGCATGGACCATCCCGAAGCCGGGTTGCGTGCGCTGGGCGATGCGGCCAGACTCGATCCGAAAAACCCCAAGGTCTTCGTCTCGATCGGTCAGGCCTTTACCGATCTGTCGAATCAGCAACAGGCCGAACGGGCGTTCAAATTTGCGTTGCAGGCTGATCCGGCGAGCCGGTCCGGTTATCTCAATCTGGGGATACTGCTCGAAAAGGCGAACCGGATCGACGAACTTGCGGCGCTGGTGGCCAGCGCGAAGCGGAATGGCGCAGACGGCCCCGAAATACGCTATCTGGAAGCGTTGATGCTCAGCCGCGCGGGGGATATAGATGGCGCGCTGCAACTGGCCAAATCGATAGAATCGAGTGCGATCAGCGAAGCCGCACTTGCGCAGTTCAAGGGGCAGTTGGCCGACAGGCTCGGCCTGATCGACGAGGCCTATTGGGCCTATGACGACATGAACCGGGCCATGGCGCAAAGTCCGCTGGGCCTAAGTGTTGATCGCAGCGCCTATCAGCGCACGATGGATCTTGTCCGGCAGCAGACGACCCCCGAATGGTTCGCGAGCTGGCCCGGCGTTGACGTGCCGCAGACACCGCCATCGCCGGTATTTCTTGTCGGCTTTCCCCGTTCGGGTACAACGCTGCTCGACACGATCCTGATGGGACATAGCGACACGCATGTACTGGAAGAAATCCCGCTGATCGAAACCGTTGCCCAGACGGTGGGCGATCTTGCGCGCATTGCCGAATTGAATGCCGACGAGGTGGCGGCCATGCGGGCGCTCTATTTTGCGGAACTGAACAAGGCTTCGCCTGCGCCGACAGGCAAAATGGTGATCGACAAGAACCCGCTGTCGATGGTGCGCATGCCGCTGATCCACCGCCTGTTCCCCGATGCCAAGGTCATCCTCGCCATGCGGCATCCGTGCGATGTCGTGCTCAGTTGCTACATGCAGAATTTCAAGCCGACCGAATCGATGTCGAGCTTTCTCGATCTGGCGAACGCGGCGCGGACCTATGACCGGATTTTCGCCTATTGGGAAAAGTGCCGCGAGGTCCTGCCGCTCGACATCCATATGCTCCGCTACGAAGCGATGGTCGAGGATGTCGAAGCCGAAGTCAGGCCGTTGTTCGAATTTCTTGGGCTTGATTGGCAGCCGGGCGTGCTCGACCATCAGAAGACCGCCAGGGAGCGCGGCTATATCCGGACGCCCAGCTATGCGCAGGTGACCGAAAAGCTCTATTCCTCGGCCAGCGGCCGGTGGCAGCGCTACCGCAAATATATGAACGAGGTACTGCCGATCCTCGAGCCCTGGGTCCGGAAATTTGGCTATTCGATGGATTGAGCGCCTGGCGCGGAACGGATGGCCTGCCGACGTCGGTGAAAGGGTTGCACCGATCTGGCGGATGTGCACTATGCGGCGCTTGTAAGAACTGGAGTATTATCATGCGAACACCCACTTTGCTGGCGCTTGCCGCATTGCTGGCCCCGCTCGCGCTGTCCGCACCGGCGGCCGCCAACGAGGTGCAGCCGGAGCAGAAGATGATCTGCAAATACCGGATGCAAACCGGGACGAGGTTCAAGACCAAGACCTGCAAAACCGCCGCCGAGTGGGAGGAGATCGCCGAAGCCAATCGCAATGCGCTCAAGGAAGCGGTGGACCGGCCGCAGATCAAGGTCTGCGGACCCAATGGGTGTGACTGACCGACGGGTATCAACGGATTGACGGACAGGCCGCTTGCATGTCAAAAAGGCTGCATTCAAGGCATTTTGGACAATTGCGATGCGACATATTGTTATGGCCCTCGGGGCATTTTGTTTGGCGCTGCCCGTGCAGGCAGCCAGTAATGACGAAGCCGGTGAACGGATGATCTGCAAATACCGGCAGGAAACCGGAACCCGTTTCAAAGCCAAAGTGTGCAAGACGGCGGCGCAATGGGAAGAAATGGCCGAGAATAATCGCAGCGGTCTGAAGGAAATGGTCGACCGGCCACAAATCGAAATCAGAAAATAGCCGGTCTGGCGTGAAAATCGATCGCCCATTGCTCAAACTGCCGCGGCAATATTGCGCGCGGACGCTGGCGGCCGAGGTGGCGGCGTTGCCGCCGTCCGCCTGGCTGGCGCATCCCGGACGCATCATGGGCAATGACGCGGTTCCCCTGATCACGCCCGATGGAACAATCACAAACGCCTTTGCCGGGCCCATGGCACCCACCGACCATCTGCGCGCCTGCCCCTATATCCTCGAAATCATGGCCGATCTGGAAGCGGTCTGGGGGCGCAGCAGGCTGATGGGTCTGGCACCCGGCGCGATCGTGCCCGAACATGTCGATGTCGGCCATTATTGGCGCACGCATCTGCGCATACATATTCCGGTGGTGACCAACCCCGGCGTCGCCTTCACCTGCGAGGGCGAAACGGTAAACATGGCCGCGGGCGAATGCTGGATATTCGATTCCTTCCGCATCCACGATGTGCGCAATAGCGGCACCGAAAAGCGGATACATCTCGTTCTCGATACTGTTGGTGGCGAGAAACTGTGGGATTTGATGCGCGAGGGCGAGCGGGCCGGGCGTGACCCCGCAGCCGCGAAATTCATCGCACCGGGCAGTGTCGCTACCGGCAATCTGCGCTACGAACAGATCAATACGCCCGACATCATGTCGGTATGGGAAGTGCGCTGCCATGTCGATTTCCTGCTTGAACAGGCAGAACCGGGCGATCTGCTCGACATCACCCGACAGCAACTCGAACGCTTTCTGCATGAATGGGGCGCGCTATGGGCGCAGTTCGGGGCCGATAGCGTCGCTCAGCCATCCTATCAGGCACTGATCGAACAGATCCGGCGAGAACTTCAGCGGATTCAGACGGGGCGCCTCGTCCTGCCCAATGGCGTTCCGCTTGACCGTGCGCTCAACGAACTGGTGTTCATGGCGGCGGCCCCGGCCCCGGCCCCCACACCGGCAATATCCGCCGCGCGCTGATTCCATGATCGTTTCGCACCTGCATCGCTTCATTTTCGTTGCCGTGCCCAAAACCGGCACCCATTCGGTGCGTCAGGCGTTGCGCGCGCATATGGGGCCCGATGACATGGAGCAGGCGCGGCTGTTCGTCGAAAAGCAGTTTCCGATTCCCGAACTCGCGCGGCTTGGCCATGGGCATCTGAGTTTTCAGGATGTCCGCCCGCATCTCGGCGAAGCGGCATTTGCGGACTATCTGAAATTCGCATTTGTCCGGAATCCGTTCGACCGATTCATATCCTATTGTTCGTTCGCGACCAGCCGCGAAGGCGCGTTCGATCGCGATCCGCAGCGTGTGATGCGGCACTTCCTGTTCACCGCGCCGCCGCACAACCACATCATTTTCAAACCGCAATTCACCTTTCTGTGCGGGACCGACGGGCAGTTGCAGGCCGACTATCTGGGCAAGGTCGAAACCATGCAGGCGTCCTATGACGAGGTGGCCGGGCGCCTTGGCATTGAATCGACCGTGCTCGACCACGCAAATCGTTCGCGTCGAGGGGATTACAGGGATTATTATGATCAGGAACTGATCGATGGAGTCGCGCGCATATATGCCCGCGACCTCGAACTGTTCGGCTATGATTATTGAAGGACCGGCGATGTACACCAACCCGCGAAAGACAACGAGCATCCGGCGCCTCGGTCGCGTGGATATTGCGGCCTTGAAGGCGGCCGTTCTGGCCATTCCGGAAGAGGTCTGGAACCATCAGAACGCCAACAAACCCAACCGCTTTGAGGCGCTTGACGCGACGCGCCATATCCCGTTCCGCTTCGTCGACAATTTTCGCGACTGGCGCGGCCATTATGGCTGCGAATTGTGGGAAGAATGGAAACCGTTGCTGGAGCCCGTTCTGGCCGCTGCAACCGCCGATTATGGCTATGCCAATGGCGAATTTCCGCGCGCCATGCTCGCGCGCATGCCGGTTGGTGGTGTCGTCCGGCCGCATCGCGATGCCAACCCCGCAGCCCGCTGGCCGCACAAGATTCATGTCCCGATCCAGACCAACGAACAGGTCTATTTCCATATCGACGGGATCGAATATCAGATGGCGGAAGGCGAGGCGGTCGAATTGAACAATATTGGCGTCCATTCGGTCGAGAATCGCGGCGATTGTGATCGCATCCACCTGATTTTCGAGTATTTTGATGCCGACCAGCCCGATCCGGACTGGGTGCTGCCTTTCCGCGAAAGCGCCTAATCGGGTATTTCGGTTCTTAACCAGCCGGTCACGGCATAGCGCACGGCCCCGGCAAAGGGCGTAACCTGACTGACGCTATGCAGCACGGGCAAGGCAAACATGTTGAGGCAGTTGAAACGCGGGGCAAGGCCGCGCACCCGGCCCTCTGCATCGTGAAACAGCAACAGACCGCCCCATTCGACGCGCCATTCGGGTGTCAGCCCCATGACATAGGCCAGTTCGCGGCTCTTGCCTTCGACATCATCGTCATGCCCCGTCAGGAAATCACCCGGATGAAATGCCGTGCCTTGCGCATCGGCATAGACGATGGCGGCCTTTCCGGTGATCTTGCGCAGAAACTGCATCACCGGATCGCTGCGCATGAATTCGGCAAAGGCGTGGAGAATATCATCCGAAGGGCGGCGCTCTGCAATCGCATCGGGCACGCGCAGCGACGCGAAACGAAACTGAAAGCCGTTACGGGCAGCCATGTTGATCCGCTGGTCAAGCTCGGCGCGCTGGTCATCGGTCATGGCTGCGCGCGCTTCGGCGCTCAGATCATAGACGTTGCCAGCCGCGTTGATGGCCCAGTTCCAGTCGCTTCGTCCGGCGAGTGCGGCACGCAAATGCTCGGCCCCGTCGTTCGCCAGAAAGCCGGGTATCGAAATATGGCCAGCCTCGCCGAACGTCCTGGCAAGGGTGTCGGCGTCCAGCGCGGGGTTCAGGGCAAAGGCGAAGCTCACGCCTTTGCAGGCTTGACGCTAAATTTCAGCGCGCCATCACCCTCCTCGATCTTCAATGTGGCGCCATCGGGCACCTCGCCTTTCAGGATCAGGTCGGCGAGCGGATCCTGCAAATGGCGCTGGATCGCGCGCTTGAGCGGGCGGGCGCCATAGACCGGATCATAACCGACACGGCCCAGCCAGTTGCGCGCGCCCTCGCTGAGGTCGAGGACGATCTTGCGATCCTTGAGCAGTTTCTGCACCCGGCCGACCTGGATATCGACAATCGGCGCCATATGCTGCGCCGCCAGCCGGTGGAACAGGATGATCTCGTCGAGCCGGTTCAAAAATTCGGGGCGGAAATGCGCGCGGACGACTTCCATCACCTGCGGCTCGGCCTTTTCGACATCCTCGTCATCGCCTAGCGCCGCCAGATACTGGCTGCCCAGATTCGAGGTGAGGATGATCAGCGTGTTCGAAAAATCGACCACCCGGCCCTGTCCGTCGGTCAGACGGCCATCGTCGAGCACCTGGAGGAGCACGTTGAAGACATCGCTATGCGCCTTTTCGACCTCGTCGAACAGCACCACCTGATAGGGGCGGCGACGGACAGCCTCGGTCAGCACGCCGCCTTCATCATAACCGACATAGCCCGGCGGCGCGCCGATCAGGCGGCTGACGCTGTGCTTCTCCATGAATTCGCTCATGTCGATGCGCACCA
>JADLBY010000010.1 GCA_020847445.1 Sphingomonadaceae bacterium
GCTCGTCGAGAAGCCAGATATGCGCATCCCCGGCGAGCAGCCGCGCGAGCGCACCCCGCCGTTTTTGCCCGGCCGAGAGCAGGCGCACCGGCAAATCCGTCAACGCCAACAGGTCCAGAATTTCGAGCGCCGCCTCAAGCCTTGCCGGTCTGATGCCGTCAAGGTCGGTCCAGAAGCGGATTGCCCTTTCCAGCGGTTGATCAAGGTCGAGTGCGAGATTGTCATCGCACAGTGCGATCGATCCGGTGCAGGACATGGTTCCGGAAGCAAGAGGGAGCAACCCCGACAAGGCCCTGAACAGGGTCGACTTCCCGCTGCCATTGGCACCGCGAACCCAGACCAGTTCGCCATCGTCGACCTGCAGGCCGAAATCGCGCAGGACCAGTCGCCCGCCGCGCACGATGGCGACACGGTGCAGGACGATGCTTGACGATGCGGCTTGACTGTCCGGCATGGCGCGACATAGGCACGGCGCGCGCAAAAAGCAAAGCCGGGAGAATGAGATGGCTGTTCGGGAACTGGACGCAGACGAACGTGCGGCCGCATTGGCGGGGCTCAATGAATGGAGTTATGACCAGAATGCGCGCGGGATAAGGCGAACCTTTCGCTTTGACGATTTTGCTGCAGCCTTTGGTTTCATGAGCCGTGTTGCGATCCTTGCCGAAAAGGCAGATCACCACCCCGAATGGTTCAACGTGTATAACCGTGTCGAAATCCTGCTGACGACGCATGATGCCGGTGGCCTGTCGGAACGGGATATTTCACTGGCAACGATGATCGACGGTTTCGCCTAGAGCCGGAATTCTAGCCCCTCCCGCATCTGGAAGGGGGCGTGTGCCTCAATTCTTCACAACAGTTTCGATGCCCTGCATCTGGCTCAATTGCTTGCGCAGGCGACCGGGGAACCAGCGCGCGGCGAAGGCCAGCTGTTTTGCGGTCTTGTTGACGGGCGTATGCACCTTGTCGCCATGAACGGCTTCCCAGGCCGCCGGGCCAATGACCGATACCGGACTGACCAGAATGCCTGCTTCCTCCAGCCGCTCCTTGCCGGTCTGGTTCGAACCCGGATCGACTGCACCGATGATGTTGGTGTCGATGAAACCGGGCATCAGCGAACGGGACTTGATTCCCAGTTCGCGCCATTCGATGTCGTGCGCTTCGGTCAGCCCGCGAACGGCGAATTTGGTCGCGCTATAGACGCTGAGCCCGGCCGAGCCGTATATTCCCGCAGCCGAGGCTGTATTCAGCACGCAGCTGCCGGGCGTCGCCCGCAAAGAGGGAAAGCAGGCGCGGATGCCGTTGATGACGCCCGTCACATTGATCGCGATCATCCGGTCGATATCTTCGTCCGTCATGTCCTGAATCGGCCCGCCCGAGCCGACACCGGCATTGTTGAAAAGCACATCCATGGTGCCGCCGGTCTGGCCGGTGAAATCGGCAACCGCCGCCTTCCATTGCTGGCGGTCGGTCACGTCGAGCCTGTGGATCGACCACTGCCCTGCAGGCAGCATGGCAGCGGTTTCCCTCAGCCCGGCTTCGTTCACGTCGGCGAGGCCGATAAACCAGCCCTTGTCGGCAAAAAAGCGCGAAACTTCACGGCCCAGGCCGGACGCGGCACCGGTGACGAAAATGCTTTTGCGATTGCTGGACATCGCGCGACTCTCCCTCTTATTTTCACGCATGTAAGCATAGCAATTTGGAGACAGCGTCAACCCCTACTTGCAGTCAAAGCGCGAGGCCGATAGTCAACCCGGTCATGCAGTTCGCCCGCTACATATGTGCTATGCTTGCGCTATCGCTGTTCGCCCTTGTGCCCGGTCAGGCACGGGCCGATGTCGTCGCCACATTCTACAGCCATGATTTCGGGGATCATTTTCCGCATGCCTTCATCGTTCTGAAGGGCAGGCTGGATAGCACCGGCGAAACGGTCGATACAAATTATGGTTTCACCGCAGTCAGCGTCTCCCCGGCAATCCTGATGGGATCGGTCAAGGGAATGATCGAAACCAAGGACGCAAAATATGTGGCGAAAAGCAACCCGCACTTTGCCCTGAAACTTTCGGATGCCGAATATCGCAAGCTGCTCGATCATGTTGATCGCTGGCGCAACATGCCGGGTAAGAGTTACAGCCTGAACAAGCGCAACTGCGTGCATTTCGTGATGGAGGCGGCGGCGCTGCTCGGGCTGTCGGTGAACCGCAACAGCAAATTCTTCAAAAAGCCGAAGTCGTTCGTTCTGGAAATGATGAAGCTCAACCCGACGCTGCGGCTTTAGCCTTCAGATCGCCTCGAACCCGGTCGCATAATAATGCCAGGTGAAAATCGCCGCGGCTCCGCGATGTGGGCGCCAGCTTTCCGCGATTTCGCGGGTCGGTTTCTCGGCAGGGCGCTCGTCGAGCAGCAATATGCGCCTGACACCTTCCTGCACGGCCAGATCACCTGCGGGCCAGATGTCGGGGCGTCCCTCGGCAAAGAGCAGATAGATTTCGGCTGACCAGCGGCCGATGCCCTTCACCTGGGTCAGATAGGCAATCGCCTCCTCGTCATCCCGGGGAAGCGCATCGAGCGGCAGCGCGCCGGATAGGACCAGTTCGGCAAGGCTGCGGGCATAGCCCTGCTTCTGGCGGCTGAGGCCGCAGGCGCGCAGCGAATCGAAATCTTCGGCAAGCAGCTTTTCCGGCGCGCATTCCGCGCCCAGCCGCGCCTCCAGCTTGTTCCACATTGACGAAGCGGCTGCCACGCTGACCTGTTGGCCGACTATGGTGCGCAACAGGGTGGTATAGCCCCGGTCCCGCGCGCGGGGTTCGGGATAGCCCGCCTGTTCCAGCGCGATGGCAAAGCGCTTCTCCTGCCCGGCCAGCTGGTCGAGCGAGGATTTGATCTGGTCTGCCGTCAGCCCCATCAGTTGGCGAGTTTCAGCAGCGCCATGGGCGGGCCGAAGGTCTTCGGGCCGATATCCCAGCGCAGCACCTGTATCGCGCCTTCGTCGGTCGGGCCCTCGTCGGTATTGTTGGCAATGATTTTCGCGTTGGTCCGGATCGTGAAGGTGCCCTTGACCTCGACCGGTTCGATATTCTTTTTGGCGGCGCCGCCCATGCCGGGGATCATCGATCCCGCCCCCATCAGCGACATCAGCGACACATCCGCATCATTGTGGAATGTCGGCGCTTCGATCCGCACCCGGCCATTGTCCCAGCGGGTGACATGGATCATCGGATTGCCCAGCGCATAGCGCGGAATGACGGGGAACGCGAAATCGTCGGCCAACTGCCCCTTGGTCGCATAATCGATCATGAACAGGCCATTGCCCAGATGCTCGACCTTGTTCCACGCGGCAAGCCGTTCGACTTCCCTGGTGAAGCGCTCGATGGTCTTCGGATTGCTCGGATCGATACCGCCCAGCATGGCCGCGAACATCTTCTTGGCCTGCTCCTTTTCCTTTTTGGCGGCGGCCTGCTGCTCGTCCCAATCCTTTTTCTGCTGTTCGACTTCGGCAGGGGTGCAATCCCGCTCGCTATAGTCATCCTCTGTCGCTTCGACCGCTGCCGCGGCTTCGGCCGCAGCATCTTCAGCGGCGGCTGCCGCATCCGTGGCCGCCGCAGCGGCTTCGGCGGCAGTATCGGCCGCGTCGTCACTGCCGATATCCTCTTGCGATGTTTTGGAGGCGGCCGTGCCCGCATCGCCACCGCCGATTTCCGCCAGAGCGGCCTCGGCGGTTGCGGCGTCCGCTGCGGCCTTTTCTTGGGCCTTTTGCCGACGCTTGTCCTTTTTCTTTTCTTCCTCGCTCTTTTCGGCTTCGGGCAGCGCGCCATAGCAGGCGGCCACGAACTCGGTGTTTCCGCCCTCGGCATCGAGCGTTTCGTTCAGCAGATTGGCCAATCCGACCAGCTGGATCTGCCCCTTATAGCTGAAGGCGAACTGGCCATCGGCCATCACCGTCATGTCCGACGTGAACTCGCCGGGCAGCAGGAGGCAACCCGACAGGCTGAACGGCGCGACCGCAGCAAGGCCGATGGCGGCGATTTTCTTGAAATGCATTCAGTCTGCTTTCGATTGGCGCAAGGTCGCGGCGGCATAGAGCGCGACGGCTGCGGCGTTGGAGACGTTCAAACTTTCCATCTGATCGCTGATTGGCAGCTTTGCCAGCTGGTCGCAATGTTCCTCGATATTGGCGCGCATGCCTTCGCCTTCGGCGCCGAGGACAAGCGCGTTGCGGCGCGGCGCGAGGGCCTTGTCCAGATGGGTGTCGGCATGGCCGCTCAATCCGATGCGCCAGTAGTTGCGGCTGGCAATTTCTTCGAGCGCGCGGGCCAGATTGACGACGCGCACCCACGGCACCACCTCGAGTGCGCCCGAAGCCGCCTTGGCGAGCACCCCCGATTCGGGCGGGGCATGCCGGTCCTGCGTCACCACGGCAATGGCATCAAAGGCCGCAGCCGAACGGAAGATCGCGCCAACATTGTGCGGATCGGTCACCTGATCGAGGATCAGGATCGGGCGGTCGTCCTCCTCATGCGCATCCAGCACATCGGACAGCCAGACATCCTCGAGCGGCGCCACCTCTGCCACAATCCCCTGATGCGGGGTATCGCGCGGCACGAATCGCGCCAGATCGGGCGCTTCGCAAAACTGGAAGGGGATTCCGGCGGGCAGATCGAATCCCGATAACGCCTCGCGCGTTCCCCAGATCTTCAATATCCGCCGCTCCGGATTTTCGAGCGCGGCGGAAACGGCGTGGCGGCCCCAGAATTTGGGATTGCCGCTTGTCTGGGCCGCACCACGGCGGCGATGGCTTTTATGTGAACTCATTTGGCCGCTATTCCATCTCGGCCATTGACAGGCAAGCGGCGTTTCGCCAATAGGCCGCTTCTTCTTCGGGACCGGCCCTTTGCCCAGCGCAAAGCCCCGTCGAAAAGTGGACAGGTGGCCGAGTGGTTAAAGGCAGCAGACTGTAAATCTGCCCGGTTTTCCGTACGCTGGTTCGAATCCAGCCCTGTCCACCACCGCCCTTTCTCAGAACATCCCCGAAAAGCCCTAGAAATCGCAGAAAACCAAGGGTATTATCGCCCATACTGTCCGCATTTGTTCGCTGCAATTTGCCTGTAGCCGGAACCAAGTGTGGGGGTAATGTGGGGGTAAAGTGACTTACCCCCACACTTTGGTTTCGCAACTCGGTCCCGAAAAATGTGGGGGTAGAGCAATGGGCAAACTCACGGCGGTAGCGGTCAAGGCAGCCTTGGCGAATCCGGGCACCTATCAGGACGGTGACGGATTATTCCTGAAAGTGGACAAACGCGGCGGTGCCTATTGGAATTTGCGACTCCAGCAGGATGGCAAGCGACGGGACATTGGCGTGGGCAGCGCAAAGCTGGTGACGCTGGCCGAGGCGCGCGCGAAAGCCGCCGAACTCCGCAAGGCGGTGAAGGTCGAGAAACGCGACGTGCTGACCGAGCGGAAGGACGAGGAAGCTGCCAAGGTCACCTTCCGCGAAGCCGCCACCCAATATCATTCGGAGAATGAGGCGGGCTGGAAAAGCGAGGTCTACGGTCGCCAGTGGCTGGCCAGCCTGGAGAACTACGCCTTCCCGAAGCTGGGCAACATGACGACCGGCGGGATCACCGCTGCCGACATCATCTCCGTCCTTACGCCGATCTGGCAGGAAATCCCTGAAACCGCTCGCCAGGTCCGCAATCGCATTTGCGCCGTGCTCGATTACTCCCATGCAAAGGGATGGCGCTCCACGGAGGCTCCATCGGGCAACAGCAGCCTGAAAGCGGGGCGGGGGTTGCCTCGACAGATCAAGAAGCCGGCCAACCGCAAGGCGATGCCATACGTGGCGGTTCCACCATTCCTGACCGCCTTGCGCCGCAAGCCATCCTACTCGCGTCTCGCGCTCGACCTGCTCATTCTTACGGGTGTCCGCTCGCAGGAAGTGCGGCTGGCGAAATGGGACGAATTCGATCTGGACCAGCGCCTTTGGACAATCCCAGCCGAACACATGAAGCGCAGCAGGGCGCACATCGTGCCGCTATCAGAAGCGGCCCTGGCGGTCCTTAAGAAGGCGGATGCAATGCGGCTTGAGGGAGCCGAAGTAGCCTTTCCCGGCATGACCGGCAAGGCAATGTCCAACATGACGCTGCTGAAGGTTATGCGTGACATGCAGGAGCCTTTCCACGTTCACGGCTTCCGCTCCAGCTTTACGGATTGGGCTGCGAACGAAGGCTTCCTCAATGCGGTTGTCGAAGCGGCGCTGGCGCACAAGACGCCTGACGCAGTCCAGGCTGCCTATCGCCGCACAACATATCTCGGCACGCCGGAAAATCCCGGCGCACGGGTGAAGCTGATGGAGGCGTGGGGAGATTATTGCAAAGGCAATGCTGCTTCGTAAAGGCGGGAGTTATAATACTCGAGTAAGGGCAGATTGCAGCTTCTTTCGGTTTGATCCGCTCATACCGAATATAAAAATCTAGAGCACAGAGCATTTGCTCCGCCAATTTGATTTGCGTTAATGGAACATCACATCTTCTCGGATATTCTGGGTATCTAATTTGTGAGGCGAGAGCGTCCAATGAGCGACAGGATTCCAGAATATCTCCAGTTTCAAGTCGGTAATCCACCCCGGAAAGTGATGCTTCCTAGCTCTGTGCTCACAATCAGACCCGGCGACTCGCTAGGGGATATCAAAATGAGGATCGCCGATGATGACAGTTTCCTTAAGGGAGATGCCTGGCCTGTTGACGAGATCGTGCCGAGAATTGCTTGGGGCAATGAAGAGCGAGTGGAGCAAGCTGTGTTTCATTCGCTTCCGCTGACATTGAACCATTTCTCTTAGAGGTTGCAATCTTAAATGGGTGCGTTGCCTACATTACACTATCCAGCACAGCGTGGGCGGAAGAGGATAGGCGCAAAGCAACCGAAAAAGCGGCGCGGCAGGCAGCAAGGCGAGAGGAGCAACGTCGTATGAATGACAACGACATTAGCTCTTCCGACGCCAATGAAATGCTCGAAGAGTGGTCGAAATCGGCAAGCTATTGGGGTGAGAAAGATGATCGCTTCATCTGGCTTACCAATTGGTTGAAGTCTGCATCTTCAGATGAGTGGCATTCAATGGCAATCCAATGGAACTGGGACTATGGCATAGAGCCAATGGTGTGGATCGCTCGTCAGCCAAATTGCGACAAAGCCACAGCTTTGGATATCTATTGGAATATTCAGCCAGACTTCTACGCTGCATCCGATTTTGTTGCAGATGGGCGCGCATGTTGGGACATGGTCGCTTGTGCGACTGCTGTTCATATCCCGAGGCGTTGGCACAAAGGCTTCTATCAAAGATCACAGATTTCGTGGAGGCCAGATCGCTGCTGGGAGAATACGGATATGAACCGACTTGGCGCAGATGAAAGTATGAAGCACACATTATCTGGCAATGAAATCGATGAATCCTTGTTCAGGCGCCAAATTCCTCCGGCATATTGTTTTGACTGATCGATTTCTTATCTAATCGTAGGACCAATTGTAGAGATGGCCGAAGTTGGCGCGCCATCCCTATGACTTCTGACGTGACCCCCAGCTTTCCCCCAGCTGGGATTAGAGCCGGGCGGTTGTTTTGCGCATAAGCGCGGTTGAAGCAATGGGCTGCGTAGCGGAGCCCGTAGGGCGTAGCGAAGCAGGCCATTGCTTATCCAGTTCGGCGGCGAACGCCGCCGGTGTTGCGTAGCCAAGCGATGAGTGCGGTCGCTCCCGGTTGTAATCATCCACCCAGGCGGCGATCTCGACACGGGCATGGGCCATGCTCAAGAACAGCGTCTCGTTGAGCAGTTCGTCCCGCATGCGACCGTTGAAGCTCTCGACATAGCCATTCTGCATCGGCCTTCCGGGCGCGATATAATGCCACTCGACGCCGATCTCGCCGCACCATGCCAGCACGGCGTTGCTGGTGAGCTCGGTTCCGTTGTCGCTGACGATCATGCCGGGCTTGCCACGCTGGGCGATCAGCTCGGTCAGCTCGCGAACGACACGGCGACCAGAGATCGAGGTATCCGGCACCGCTGCGAGACACTCCCTCGTCACGTCATCGACGACGTTGAGCACGCGGAACCGCCTGCCAGACGCCATCTGATCGTGAACGAAGTCGAGGCTCCAGCGCTGGTTCGGCAGCGCAAGCACCGGAGCAGGTGCTCTCGTGCCGACTGCGCGCCTGCGGCTGCGTCGACGCCTCACCGCCAAGCCTTCCTCCTTGTAGAGCCTCTGGGTCTTCTTCCGGTTGATCATGATCCCCTCCCGACGCAGCAGGATATGCAGACGGCGATAGCCGAACCGGCGACGCTGGTTGGCCAGCTCCCGCAGCTTCTCTCGCAGACCGGCATCATCGTCCCGGGTGGAACGGTA
>JADLBY010000011.1 GCA_020847445.1 Sphingomonadaceae bacterium
CCTGGAGGCGCAGGGCATTGCGCTGGAGCCGCAGGACAAGATCGGCCCCGCCGCTTCGCGCATGGGTGTGCGCGGGCTGGAGGCCGAACGCATCGAGGAACATCGCGCCGTCGCGCAGCGAAACGGCGAGCGGATCATTGCCAACCCCGCTGTCGCGCTGAATGCGATCACGCACAGCCAGGCAACGTTCACGCCCCGCGACCTTGCCATGTTCGTGCATCGGCACAGCGACGGGAAAGAGCAGTTCGATTTGGCCATGAGCGCCGTGCGCGGTTCGTCCGACCTGATCGCACTGGGTAAGGACGGACGCGGCGAAGAGCGGTTCACATCGCGGCAGATGATCGAGACCGAACAGCGGCTTGGCCGCGCATCGGAATTGCTGGCAGAACGCGAGCGGCATCAGGTCGAAGATCGTGGCCGGGAAGGCGCTCTGGCGCGCGCGGCGGAGCGCGGGCTGGTGCTATCCGGCGAGCAGCGCGCGGCGTTCGAGCATGTGACCGACGGGCGAGGCCTCAGCGTCGTTGTCGGCTATGCCGGGACCGGCAAGAGTGCGATGCTGGGCGTTGCGCGCGAGGCCTGGGAGAGCGCGGGCTATACCGTTCGCGGTGCGGCGCTGTCCGGCATTGCCGCCGAGGGTCTGGAGCACGGTTCCGGCATTGCCTCGCGCACCATCGCCAGCCTTGAATATCAGTGGGGTCAGGGCTGCGAAATGCTCACCTCGCGCGACGTGCTGGTGATCGACGAAGCGGGCATGGTCGGCACGCGCCAGATGGAGCGCGTTCTCTCCCATGCCGCCGATGCAGGCGCGAAAGTTGTCCTGGTTGGCGACCCGCAGCAGCTCCAGGCCATCGAAGCCGGAGCCGCCTTCCGAGCGATCCACGAACGGCACGGCGGTGTCGAAATCAGCGAGGTTCGCCGTCAGCATGACAGCTGGCAACAGGACGCCACGCGGCACCTTGCCACCGGGCGCACCGGACTTGCCATTCAGGCCTATGGCCAACGCGGCATGGTACACGCCGCCGAGACGCGGGAAGCCGCACGCGGCGAACTGATCGAGCGTTGGGATCGTGACCGGCAGGCCAGCCCCAGCGATACGCGGATCATTCTCACTCACACCAATGACGAGGTGCGCGAACTCAATGAGGCTGCGCGTGGACGACTGCGCGATGCCGGTGAGCTGGGCAACGACGTGTCGATCAAAGCTGATCGCGGGGAACGCGCGTTCGCATCCGGCGACCGCATCATGTTCCTGCGCAATGAGCGGGGCCTGGGCGTCAAGAACGGCACACTCGGCACCGTGGAGCAGGTGACGCCGCAGCGCATGGCCGTGCGCACCGACGATGGCCGCAACGTGGCTTTCGATACGAAGGATTATGCTCACATCGATCACGGCTATGCCGCGACGATCCATAAGGCGCAGGGCATGACGGTCGACCGCGCCCACGTGCTGGCGACACGAGGCATGGACAGCCACGGTGCCTATGTCGCGATGTCTCGCCACCGGGACGGCCTTGCCCTGCATTATGGCCGCGACGACTTCGCCGACCAATCCAAGCTTGTCGGCACCCTCAGCCGCGAGCGCGGCAAGGATATGGCCAGCGACTACAAGCCCGAGCAGCAGTTCGCCGAGCGGCGCGGGATCACCTTCCGCGAGCGGATCGTGGAGATCGCTCGGCAATTGCCGGAACGGGCGAAGTCGATCTTTGCTGGCTTCCGTCCGCAGGCCAACCGGCTAGAATCCCTGCCGACCGATCAGGCTGGCCTGACCGACCAGCGCCGGGCGGTCGAACGCTACGCGCGCGCCGCCGTCGACATCGGGCAGATGCGTGAACAGGAATTGCCGGTCCTGCCACACCAGCGCGACGCGCTGGAGAAGGCCGGAAAGGCGCTCGATGCGATCCGGCCCCATGGCACAGCCGACCTCGCCAGCGCCTTGCAGCGCCAACCCTCGCTCGCCCGTGAGGCCGCCGATGGTCGCAGCCAGGGCGCGATCCGCGCCATGCAGCTTGAAGCCGAAATCCGCGTCGATCCCGCGCAGCGCGCCGACCGCTTTGTCAGCGACTGGCAGCGGCTGGGGCAAGCACGGCAAGCGATGCAGCACGATGGCGACACCAAGGGCGTGCAGAGCCTTACCAACCACATGACGGACATGGCGAAGGGGCTGGAACGCGATGCGCAAGTTGAATCCCTGTTGCGCGGTCGCACCCGCGAGCTTGGCATCAAGACAGAACTCGGTCGCGATCTGGCCCGCGACCTTGCCGCTTCCATCTCGATGGAGCGGAGCCGGTCAATCGGCATGGGCCTGTAGGAGAAGCGCAATGGATACCGACACTGACGACGTGGAACTGACCCTAGACCTTGAGCCTGAACCCGATCCCGACCCGCCCGTCCCCGAGGTCGCAGGCGATCCTGCCGCCGAGGCGTTTTCCCGCTTGGAAGGGGAACTGGCCCTGATGCGTCGTGCGGTTCAGCACCTCGCCGCCGAGCGCGCCGACATTGTTATTCCCGACTACGGCGCGACCCTGACCGCCATGACCAAGCGGATGAGCACGATTGGCGAGAGCTTGAAGAGCATGGCTGGTCATCCGGCGATGCAGATGACCCCTGACAGCATTGGCAATCGGATTGCCGCAGCAGCAGAAGCTGCGCGGCGCAGCGATCAGGACAGGATCAATCAGGCCCGGAGCGACTTGAATCACGCCGCCCAGGAAATGCGCAGCGTCACGGCCCAGGCGCGCACCGCCGCCGAGCATCGGCAGCAGCTCTACCAAGTGGCAGGTGGAGCCTTTCTGGCGGGCATCCTGCTATGGTCTTTGCTCCCCGGCACCATTGCCCGTGTCATGCCCGAGAGCTGGCACTGGCCGGAGCGTATGGCCGCGCGGCTGGTGGGCGCATCCTCTCGCTGGGACGCGGGTGCTCGGCTGATGCAAAGCGATAGCCCTGAAGCATGGAATGCACTGGTGCAGGCCGCTGACATCCAGCGAGACAATCGTGATGCCATTGACGCTTGCCGGAAGTCCGCTGCAAGCTTGCGACAGCCGGTTCGATGCACCGTCAGGATTCGTGCGGCGCAACAGCCAAAGGGCAGATGATGGGATCAGCCAAGTTGAGTTGGCGTCCCAGCAAGGGCCGACAAGGCTCATTCCAACCCACACAAAATGTGGGAAGCAATGTGGGAGCGCATTTTTCAGAAAGCCCACTTTATCGTGTAAAAACAACACGATAAAGAGGTTGACTGGTGCCCAGAAGAGGACTCGAACCTCCACGCCCTTGCGAGCGCCAGCACCTGAAGCTGGTGCGTCTACCAATTCCGCCATCTGGGCACGGGATGTCCCGGCGCGTGCGCCGGACATCGGGTAGGCGCGCTCCTTTAACGGCTTGCCCGCGCTTGTCAACGGCTAGGCTGCGGTCCTGCACAAAAAATGCCGCGAGGCCGCCGATGGTCAAATCTAGTGGTGGCCGGGTCGCCGAAATTGTGGCAGCTTTCGCCCCGATGGCGGCGCTGCTCCCGGCGCGCGCAGCCAGCGAATTGCGGGCGCGGGCCCGGGCTGTTTCTGGAGGATAAGGCACATGAACATATCGTCACCCCGCATGCTGTTGCCCGGCAGGGTCGCCGCCAAGGCAAGCCCCGGCACCGCCCTGATCCTGACGGTGGGAGCCGTTGTCGCGTTGGCCGCCGCCGCACCCCATGCCGTTGCCTCCACGGCCGACAGCTGGATGCAGGTTGACAAGGCATCGCAAACCGCCTGCCTGAAGGCAGCCAATCTGAAAGAGGCGACTGCAGGCCCGCCGGTGCGTTATTCGGACAAGCTGATGATCGACGCGCGCGTCGTCTCCGGCACATGGCCGCAAGCGCATATGAAGGGTGCCAAGGCGACACTGCTTTGCCTGTATCACCGGCGCAGCAAGCGGGTGGAGGTGCAGGAACTCGCCCTCCCCGTGCCGCCTGCCCCGCCGGTCATGATCAGGGACGTCTGGTGGCAGGCCGAGACAATCGGCGGCAACGCTGCGGTCGCCAATAGCGAGGTGACGCTGATGCTGGGCAGCGATGGCAAGGCAGGTGGCAAATCGGGCTGCAACGGTTATGGGGCCAGCTATCAGCTGGATGGCGGCAACCTCAGGCTTATGCCCCCGATGATCGGCACGATGATGGCGTGCTCGCCTGCATTGATGGCGCAGGAACAGGCCTATCGCAACCTGCTGGAGCGGGCGGTTTCGGCGAAGGTGACCGCCGATGGCAGGCTGGAGGTTATATCGGCCGGCGGGCAGACCATCCTTTATGCGAAAAAATAAAATGGCTGCCGCAGAGAGGCGGCGGGGGAAATTTCCGGCCAACCGGCGGCCGGGGGATGTCGACGCTTGAAACACACCCCTTGCTGGTGCAAAGCGCCATCCATTCTCCCCTAAACTTCATACGGGCATGTCAATGAACGACCTAGACGGCAAATTGGTAACGATATTCGGCGGCAGCGGATTCGTCGGGCGCTATGTGGTGCAGGCATTATGTGCGGCGGGCGCGCGGGTGCGCGTGGCCGTGCGCGATACGCGCAGCGCCGTGATCGTGAAGCCGCTGGGCAATCTGGGTCAGGTTTCGCTGTGTGCCGCCGATGTGACAATGGCCGATACAGTGGCCAATGCGCTGATCGGGGCCGATATGGCGGTGAACCTGGTCGGCAGCTTTGCCGAAATGGATGCAATCCAGCGCGGTGGCGCAGCCAATGTGGCACAGGCAGCGGCAAGGGCCGGGCTTTCCGCGCTGGTCCATATGTCCGCCATCGGGGCGGATGCCGATAGCGAGGCGGAATATGGGCGCAGCAAGGCCGATGGCGAGGCGGCGGTGCGCGCGGCCTTCCCTGCAGCGACCATTCTGCGCCCGTCGATCATATTCGGGCGCGAAGACCGGTTCATCAATCGTTTTGCCGGGCTGATCCAGATGCTGCCCGTCGTGCCGGTGATCGGCGCGGAAACAAGGTTCCAGCCGGTTTTTGTCGGCGATGTGGCGCGCGCGGTGGCGGCGGCATTGCAGGGACAGGGCGGGCAGACGCTTGAACTGGGCGGACCGCAGGTCTTTTCGATGCTGCAGATCAACAAATGGATTGCAAAGGCAACCGGCCATCGGAAATTGCTGTTGCCGATCCCCGATGCGATGGCAAAGCCGCTGACCTGGATCCCCGGCGGACCGATTTCGGCGGATCAGCTCAAGATGCTGGCGCGGGACAATGTGGTGGCGGGGGCCAACGGGCTCGACACACTCGGCATAATAGCCACGCCGTTGGAGGCGGTGGCGCATGACTGGCTGACGCTCTATCGCAAACATGGACGTTTTGGCGATACGGCGGCGGCTTGAGGCTGGCTTTTTGCCAATATTTCAAAAACATCGGCATGCCCGCAACGGCGGGGAAGCTGGTGACCATGCGGTCAATCCAGCTCCTGTCCGGTTAATAAATACCAATGGCGTTGGCCCCCTGCCTTTGCGGGAATGACGAAATTGGGAGGAGTCAGACCTGAATGAGTGAGTTCTGGACCGCCGTGATCCTCGGCATTGTCGAAGGCATTACCGAATTCCTTCCCGTCTCGTCGACCGGGCATCTAATCCTTGCGACCGAGTTGATGGGCTATGATGCCAGTCGATGGGCGCTGTTCAATATCGCGATCCAGCCGGGCGCCATCCTTGCCATTGTCGTGCTTTACTGGCGGACCTTCTGGGAGATGTTTACCGGGCTGTTCCGCTGGGATCCCAAGGCGGTGGCCTTTACCCGCAACCTGCTGCTCGCGTTCATCCCTGCCGTGGTGCTGGGCCTGGCCTTTGGCGACGCGATCGAACTGATGCTCGAAAATGCGGTGATCGTCGCATGGGCGCTGATCATCGGCGGTTTCGCCATATTGGTGGTCGAAAAATATGCCAAGCCGCAGGAAATGGGCGGTGTGGCCGAAATCAGCTGGCAACGCTCCGCGATGGTCGGCCTCGTCCAGTGCCTCGCGATGATCCCCGGCGTGTCGCGATCCGGGGCGACTATTTTGGGGGCGATGGCCATGGGGGTCGATCGCAAGACCGCGGCCGAATTCAGCTTCTTTCTGGCGCTCCCGACCCTGACGGGGGCGACGGTGCTACAGCTTTACAAGCACCGGGCAGAGGTCAGCGCCGATGATATGGGCCTGTTGGCGGTCGGCTTTGTCGTCTCCTTCCTTGTCGCCTGGGCGGTGGTGAAGGCGTTCCTTGCCGTGGTGACGCGCTATGGCTTCGGGCCGTTTGCCTGGTATCGAATCATCGCCGGGGCGGCGGCCTTGCTCTGGCTGGGTATACGTTAAGTCCGATACGGTCCTATTATATTGAAATATAGTTGCGAGTTCGACTAACTTGGTTTCAAATACGGCAAAATAGGACAGTTTATTTGCCCTATTTTGCCGATAAGCCTTGAAATCGGCGCGAATCTCTCGCTATGGCCGCGCCATGGCACAAGAACGCATGCTCAAATTTGTCGGCACCCGCCAGTCCTTCCCCGAAAAACGGGAGGCACCCCTGCGCGCCGAGGATTTTCACGAAATCGCCAACCGCTACGCCCCCGATAAGGCGAGCGAGCAGGCCTCGCGCTGTTCGCAATGCGGCGTGCCTTATTGTTCGGTCCACTGCCCGCTCGGCAACCATATTCCGGACTGGCTGCGCCTGACCGCCGAAGGGCGCCTGCGCGAAGCCTATGAATTGTCGAACCTGACCAGCACCATGCCCGAAATCTGCGGCCGCATCTGCCCGCAGGATCGGCTGTGCGAAGGCAATTGCGTGATCGAATTTTCCGGCCATGGTGCGGTCACCATCGGCAGCGTCGAAAAATATATCACCGACACCGCCTGGACCGAAGGCTGGGTAGAACCCATTGCCGTCGGCCCGGCGCGCGGCCAATCGGTCGGCATCATCGGCGCCGGCCCCGGCGGCCTGTCGGCGGCGGAATATCTGCGCGTCGCGGGCTATGAAGTGCATGTCTATGACCGGTATGACCGGATGGGCGGCCTGCTCACCTATGGCATTCCCGGCTTCAAGCTGGAAAAGGATGTGGTGATGCGTCGCATCGAGCGGCTGGCCGAAGGGGGCGTTACCTTCCATGCCAATTTCGAGGTCGGCCGCGATGCATCGCTCGACGAACTGCGCGCAAGGCATGACAGCGTCCTGATCGCGACCGGCGTCTACAAGGCGCGCGACATCAAGACGCCGGGCATCGGCCTTTCGGGCATCCACGCAGCGCTCGACTATCTCACCGCCTCCAACCGCAAGGGCTTTGGCGATGCCGTTGCCGCCTTTGACGATGGCACGCTGAACGCGGCGGGCAAGAATGTTGTCGTCGTTGGCGGGGGCGATACCGCGATGGACTGCGTGCGCACTGCGATCCGCCAGGGTGCGAAATCGGTCAAATGCCTCTATCGCCGCGACCGCGACAATATGCCCGGTTCGCAGCGCGAGGTTGCCAATGCCGAGGAAGAAGGCGTCGAATTCGTCTGGCTGTCGGCCCCGAAGGCGTTCGACGGCAAGGATTCCGTTCAAAAGGTGCATGTCGCAAAGATGCGCCTTGGTGCCCCCGACGCCAGCGGTCGCCGTGCGCCGGAGAGTGATCCGGAGGGCGATTTCACGCTCGACGCCGATATGGTCATCATGGCATTGGGCTTCGAACCCGAAGACCTGCCCGGCCTTTTCGGTGCAGCCGATCTGAATGTTACCCGCTGGGGCACGATCCGCGCCGACCATGTCACCGGAATGACCAACCTGCCCGGCGTCTTTGCCGTCGGCGATATCGTCCGCGGCGCGAGCCTGGTGGTCTGGGCGATCAAGGACGGCCGCGATGTCGTCGAACATATGCACCGCTGGATGGCGGCGAACCAAATCAGCAAAAAGGCTGCGGCATGACCCACCATTTCCCCACCCCCGAACATGCACGCCTTGCCCGTGAAGGCATGTACCATCCCGATACCGAGCGTGACGCTTGCGGCGTTGGCCTGATCGCGGCAACCGATGGCAAGCCTTCGCGGCGCGTGGTCGCCGCCGGTATCGAGGCGCTGAAGGCTGTGTGGCACCGCGGCGCGGTCGATGCGGACGGCAAGACCGGCGATGGCGCGGGGCTGCATGTCGACCTGCCAGTCCGCTTTTTCGACGATGCGATCACGGCGGCCGGGCACAAGCCGCAGCCGAACCGGCTTGCCGTTGGCATGGTGTTTCTGCCGCGCACCGATCTGGGCGCGCAAGAGGCGTGCCGGACGATTGTTGAGGCCGAAATCATCGAGGCGGGCTATACCATCTATGGCTGGCGGCAGGTGCCCGTCGATGTCTCGGTCATCGGACAAAAGGCGCAGGCGACGCGCCCCGAAATCGAACAGATCATGATCGCCGGGCCCCTGCCCGACACGCAGGATGCGGCGGAGTTCGAAAAGAATCTCTACCTCGTTCGCCGCCGGATCGAGAAGCGGGTGATCGCCGCGCAAATCCGCGATTTCTATATCTGCAGCCTTTCCTGCCAGTCGATCGTCTACAAGGGCCTGTTCCTTGCGGAGAGCCTGTCGATCTTTTATCCCGATCTGCAGGACGACCGCTTCGAAAGCCGCGTCGCGGTCTTTCACCAGCGTTATTCGACCAACACTTTCCCGCAATGGTGGCTGGCCCAGCCTTTCCGGGCACTGGCCCATAATGGTGAGATCAACACGATCCGCGGCAACCAGAACTGGATGAAGAGCCACGAGATCAAGATGGCCTCCATCGCCTTTGGCGACCATTCGGACGATATCAAACCGGTGATCCCGGCGGGCGCATCCGATACCGGCGCGCTGGACGCGGTTTTCGAAACGCTGATCCGTTCGGGCAAGGAAGCGCCGACGGCGAAGCTGATGCTGATCCCGGAAGCCTGGCAGTCAAACCCCAACCTGCCCGCCAACCACAAGGCCATGTATGAATATATGGCGAGCGTGATGGAGCCGTGGGACGGCCCGGCGGCGCTGGCCATGACCGATGGCCATTGGGCGGTCGCAGGTGTCGATCGCAACGCATTGCGCCCGCTGCGCTATAGCCGCACCAATGACGGCCTGCTGATCATCGGATCGGAAACCGGGATGGTCGTCGTCCCTGAAAATACCATCGTCGAAAAAGGGCGGTTGGGGCCGGGGCAGATGATTGCGGTCAACCTGGATGAGGGCAAGCTGTTCCGCGACCATGAACTCAAGGACCGGGTGGCGGCGGAGCAGGATTACGCCTCGCTGGTCGGCGGATTTCGCGGCATCGAAGACCTTCCGCCCGCCGGAGAAGCGCCGCTCGACTGGAGCCGTGCCGAACTGACCCGGCGGCAGGTGGCTGCCGGCATGACGCTTGAGGATATGGAAATGATCCTCTCGCCGATGGTCGAGGATGCGAAGGAAGCTGTTGGCTCGATGGGCGACGATACGCCGCTTGCGGTGATTTCGGACAAGCCGCGTATCATCAGCCAGTTCTTCCGCCAGAATTTCAGCCAGGTCACCAACCCGCCGATTGACAGCTTGCGCGAACGGCATGTGATGAGCCTGAAGACGCGCTTTTCAAATCTGGCCAATATCCTGGACGAGACGGGGCAGAACAGTGACGTTCTGGTTCTGGCCAGCCCGGTGCTGACCAATTCCGAATGGGCAAGGCTGAAGGCCGCATTCGGCAGGACCGCCGCCGAAATTGGCTGCACCTATGATGTTGCTTCCGGTCAGGAAGGGTTGCGCGCTGCCATCCGCCGCATTCGGGAAGAGGCCGAGGCGGCGGTTCGTTCGGGGCAGACAGAATTGTTCCTGACCGACATCGACATCGACGGCAGCCATGTCGCGATACCGATGATCCTTGCGGCAGCGGCGGTGCATACGCACCTGGTTCGCGCCGGGTTGCGCAGCTATGCGTCGGTCAATGTGCGTTCGGCCGAATGTCTCGACACGCATTATTTCGCCGTGCTGATCGGCGTCGGCGCGACGACGGTGAACGCCTATCTGACCGAGGCCGCAATTGCAGACCGCCACGCGCGCGGCCTGTTTGGCGATGTCAGCATGGAAAAGGCGCTCGAAAACTATCGCACCGCGATCAACGAAGGCCTGCTCAAGATCATGTCGAAAATGGGGATCGCGGTGATCTCCAGTTATCGCGGTGGCTATAATTTCGAAGCGGTCGGTCTGAGCCGGGCGCTGGTCAACGATTTCTTCCCCGGCATGCCGAACAAGATTTCGGGCGAAGGCTATCACTCGCTGTTCGTCAACGCGCGCGACCGGCATGCAGACGCATTCGACAGCGCGGTTGCGCGACTGCCGGTCGGCGGATTCTACAAGCAGCGCAAGGATGGCGAAGCACATGCCTATTCGGCGGGGCTGATGCATCTGCTGCAAAGCGCAGTCGCCAAGGACAGCTATTCGACCTATTTGCAGTTCGCCGCAGGGGTTCGTGAATTGCCGCCGGTATATCTGCGCGACCTGATGGAATTCAACTTCCCGAAGGAAGGCGTTTCGCTGGACGAGGTTGAAGCGATCACCGAAATCCGGAAGCGCTTCGTCACGCCGGGCATGTCGCTCGGCGCGCTTTCACCCGAAGCGCATGAGACACTGGCCATCGCGATGAACCGTATTGGTGCAAAGGCAGTGTCGGGTGAAGGCGGCGAGGATTCGAAGCGCTTCACGCCTTATGAAAATGGCGACAATGCCAACAGCGTGATCAAGCAGATTGCATCGGGCCGCTTTGGCGTCACCGCCGAATATCTGGGTGCCTGCGAAGAAATCGAGATCAAGGTCGCACAGGGCGCCAAACCCGGCGAAGGCGGACAGCTACCCGGCTTCAAGGTGACCGAGATGATTGCCCGGCTTCGCCACTCGACGCCGGGGGTGATGCTGATCTCCCCGCCTCCACATCATGACATCTATTCGATCGAGGATCTGGCGCAGCTGATCTATGATCTCAAGCAGATCAACCCGCGCGCGCGCGTTTGCGTCAAGCTGGTCAGCGCTGCGGGCATCGGGACGATTGCGGCGGGGGTGGCCAAGGCGCATGCCGACGTCATCCTTGTATCGGGCAATGTCGGCGGGACCGGTGCGAGCCCGCTCACCAGCATCAAATATGCCGGTACGCCATGGGAAATGGGGCTTTCCGAGGCCAATCAGGTGCTTACGCTCAACGGCCTGCGGCACCGTGTGAAGCTGCGCACCGACGGCGGCCTGAAGACCGGGCGCGACATCGTGATCGCCGCCATATTGGGCGCCGAGGAATTCGGCATCGGCACGCTGAGCCTTGTCGCCATGGGCTGCATCATGGTGCGCCAATGCCATTCGAACACCTGCCCGGTCGGCGTCTGCGTGCAGGATGAACGCCTGCGCGCCAAATTCACCGGCACGCCCGAAAAGGTCATCAACCTGATGACCTTCATCGCCGAAGAAGTGCGCGAAATCCTTGCCAAGCTCGGTTTCCGTTCGCTCGACGAGGTCATTGGCCGCACCGAGCTGTTGCGTCAGGTCAGCCGTGGTGCCGAGCATCTCGACGATCTCGACCTCAACCCGATCCTCGCCAAGGTCGACGCCCCCGACGAGGCGCGGCGGTTCCATATCGAGGGATTCCGCAACCCGGTGCCCGACAGCCTGGACGCGCAGATCATCAAGGATGCCCAGCCGGTTTTCAACCGGCGCGAGAAGATGCAGCTGACCTACAATGTCCGCAACACCCACCGCGCCGTCGGAACCAGGCTGAGTTCGGAAATCACCCGGCTCTACGGCATGAAGGGTCTGGGCGACGACCATGTCCATGTGCGCCTGCGCGGCTCGGCGGGGCAGTCGCTGGGTGCATTTCTCTGCCAGGGGATTACGCTCGAAGTATTCGGCGACTCCAACGATTATGTCGGCAAGGGCCTTTCGGGCGGGAAAATCATCGTCCGGCCAACGGTCAGTTCGCAACTCGAAAGCCAGCGCAACTCGATCATCGGCAATACCGTGCTGTATGGCGCGACCAGCGGCAAGCTGTTTGCGGCCGGACAGGCTGGAGAGCGCTTTGCCGTGCGCAATTCGGGCGCAAAGGTTGTTGTTGAAGGCTGTGGTGCAAATGGCTGCGAATATATGACGGGTGGGATCGCGGTGATCCTCGGCGAAACCGGCAGCAATTTTGGTGCAGGCATGACCGGCGGGATGGCGTTCATCCTCGATGCCGGATCCACCTTCGTCGCCAATGCAAACCCTGAAAGCATCGTCTGGCAGCGCCTCGACAGTGCCTATTGGGAGGCGCAGTTGAAGGCGTTGATCGCCGAGCATGCCGAAGCGACCGACAGCCAATGGGCGGGTTCGATCCTTGAGGATTGGGAGCGTCGGCGGGGCGAATTCTGGCAGGTTTGCCCCAAGGAAATGGTGTCGCGACTCGAACAGCCGCTGTCTGACAGACCGGCGCGCGAGGCAGCGGAGTAGCGCGGAAACGGGCAGTCATTTTACAACCATTTACCTTGCTTTCCACTTATTGACATCATTGTTCAGTGCGAAGTCAGCCTCCGCCTGCTAAATGGCGCATGTTCAGACCGGAATGAGGTCTGTGGCGCGCCTGCGGACATTTGCGGGCATTTGAGGGGTGATGAGCCATGCGCTCGATTGATTTGCGTGTACCGGCATTGGCCGGTCTTGCCGTGCTATTGCTGGCCTTTTCACCTGCCGCCAAGGCAGCCGAAAATCAGGATGTCCGATTTGTACCGGGCACCGGGGCCGCACCCGTGGCGGCGCCGATGGCTTTGTCTGACGGCAGGATCGACGGGCGGGATGCCGAAGCCAGGCTGAACGACATCGCCGACGACCTTGCCAACCCGCAAGTTCAGGATGGCATTGCCGCCATGGCCGAACGCATTGGCGAGACCGTGCTTGACCTTCCTGTCGGCAAATTTGCGGCGGCCATCGAAAAGGCGCGGCCCGGGACTTTGAAAAAGCGCGTACGCGAAGATGCGACTGTTGCCGATCTGGCAGGCGGCGATGCCGAACGCCTGCCCCGCGAACTGGGCAAGGGCAGCCG
>JADLBY010000012.1 GCA_020847445.1 Sphingomonadaceae bacterium
GCCCATATCCGTAGCTGGGATGGCTTTGCCGGAATGGAGGTCAAATATTCGCATGCCGAGGCCATGCCGTTCGGCAAGCTCAAGGTCCGGCTCAAGCGCGAGATTGTGACCATGGGGGTCGACGGCATCGATCCGCGATCCGATGTCGGCCATTATGTCGACCCGGCCGACTGGAACGCGCTGATTTCCGACCCCGACACCGTCGTGATCGATACCCGCAACGGTTTCGAGGTTGAGGCCGGAACCTTCGAACGGGCGATCAATCCCGAAACCACATCCTTCCGGCAATTTCCCGCCTGGTTCGACGCCGAGGCCGAAAAGCTGCGCGCCGCAGGCAAGGCCCCCAAATTCGCCATGTTCTGCACCGGCGGCATCCGCTGTGAAAAGGCGACCGCCTATGTCCGTGCGCAGGGCTTTGACGAGGTCTATCATCTGAAGGGCGGTATCCTCAAATATCTGGAAGATATTCCTGCAGAACAGAGCCTGTGGCAGGGCGAATGCTACGTCTTCGACCAACGCGAACTGATCGGCCACGGCCTCGAACTGCGCGCGCCGCGGACAGACAAAGCCGCCTAGCGGCTGGCGAGTGCAAGCCTGGTGGCCGGTTCGCGGCCGGCTCCGCGCGGCAGATCGAATGCCACCCTCCGGTTGCCGAAATCGATGACCACCCTGTCGAACAGCTTGAGCGCGTCCATGCCGAACAGGATCGCGGGCCGGTCGTTCAGTCCGAGTGCGTGAAAGGCATAATTGTCGGCAAAGGTTACCGGCAGATTGGTAACGTCGAAATTGCCGATGCGGATCTGCCTGATCTGGCTGAAATCGCCGTGCAACAGTTCGCCGGTGACGCTGCGCATCTTCACCGGCACATAGTCGAAGCGCAAATGTCGTTTGCGCAAGCGATCCCGCAAGGCAAGATTGCCCATGCTGGCCTGCGCGCCTGTGTCGAGAATGATGTCCACCTTGACGCCATCGATCTGGGCGCTCGACAGGATCATGCGGCCCGCGCGTTTTTTCGCGCTGACGACGATCATCCCCGCTTCAAGCTTTCCGGGCCGTTTCCCGATGGCCGAGGGCAGCACCTCAAGATGCTCTGTGCGAAAATCGAGAAAGACCTTGCTGTCTTCAAGGCTGTCGATCCCCAACAGGCCATTGCCGCCCAGATTGCTGCGTTCGAGCGCGGGGGCCTCTATCCCTTCCACCTTGTGCGAATTGAGAGCCAGTTCCTCGATGTAGAAGGACGGTGCCGTCGCGGGCCCGGTTATCGTGGCCAGACGCAGTTCAGGCCCCGCCTCCAGCGCCAGTCTTTTCGCCAGATCGCCCGATATGACGGTGCGTTCGGCACCGGTATCAACAATGAAATCGACCGGTTCGCTGTTGTTGATCCGGACGGGCACGGTCATGCGATCGCTGCGGTCAATCTCGAACTGCTGGACAACCGATAGTTCGGGAATGAGAGGCACATCCGGCGGCGGCGTATCCCGGACAGGTGCCTGTGCCATCAGCGGAGGCGCAAATAATGCCGCCAACGAAATTACGAGCCAGTATCGCATGGCCACTCTCCTCCGGCTCGATACTACGCCTCTGCGCGGCGGCGAACAAGCGGCGCGTGACTTATTCGACGAACGACATTCAGGGCGTCATCGCGATTCCGGCGAGGCTTTCGGCCTCGACCAGCAGCGCATCGTCGACCGAACCCTGCGCCACGCTCTCGCGCCCGATCATCACCATCAGCGGCACCGCCATCGGGCTGACCCGGTCGAGCGTGACATGCAGCATGCTTTCCTGCGCCCGGTCGAGCAGGTCACCGAGCCGCCCGACATCGGTAAGCCGCGCGCGCGCATCGTGCCACGCCGCCTCCAGCAGCAGATGGCCGGGTTCATATTTGCGCAGCACATCGTAGATCAGATCGGTCGAAAAAGTAACCTGTTTGCCGGACTTGCGCTTGCCCGGATGCTGGCGTTCGACCAGGCCGGAGATGATCGCAACCTCGCGAAAGGCGCGTTTGAGAAGATAGCTATTCTCGACCCAGTCGACAAATTCCTCCTCCAATATGTCGCTGGAAAAGAGCGAGGCGGGATCGGTCACTTCCTCCAGCCCCCAGACACCGAGCGCATAATCATTGGCGACGAAGCCCATCGGCTTCAGGCCGCGCATTTCCATCCGTTTGGTAATCAGCATCGCCAGCGACTGGTGCGCGTTCCAGCCTTCGAAGGGATAGACGACCAGATAATGCCGCCCTTCGTGCGGGAAGGTTTCGGCGAGCAGCTGGCCGGGTTCCGGCAACGCGCTGCGCCAGTCCTGCATCTCGAGCCATTCGCGCACATCGTCGGGAAAGCGCGCCCAGCCCGCGCGGTCGTTCAGGAATGCGCGCACCCGGCTGGCAAGATGCGTGGTCAGCGGCATCCGCGCGCCCATATAGCTCGGGATCTGGCTCGCCTTTTTGGCTGCGCGCACGACAAGATCGAGATCGCGGATCGATTCCACCTCCACCGCCATGCCGGCAAAGATGAAGGCATCGCCCGGGCGCAGCTGCGCGGCAAAGCCCTCCTCGACCCGCCCGAGGCTGCGGCCGTTTTTGAAGCGCACATCGAGCATCGGGGCATCGACGATGATCCCGGCGTTGAAGCGGTGTTGCGCGGCGAATTTGGGATGCGACAGCCGCCACATCAAGTCCCGCCCGCCTGCGGGAGGGGTTTGGGGTGGGGTCGAGCGAAGCGCGCCTGGTGCGCTCTCAGGCCCACCCCTATCCCCTCCCGCAAGCGGGAGGGGGGAAGAAGAAACCAGCTTCCGAAACTTGTCATAGGCCTTGAGCGCATAGCCGCCGGTCGCGACAAATTCGATCACGCGCCCGAAGGTCGCCGCGTCCAGCCCGCTATAGGGCATGGCCGAGCGCACCTCGTCGAGCAGCTCCGCCTCGCTGAACGGCGCGGCGCAGGCGCAGGCCATGACATGCTGGGCAAGCACGTCATAGCCGCCGGGGCGAAAGACTTCGCCGTCGCGCACGCCCGCTTCCACCGCATCGAACGCCGCCTGCGCCTCCAGATATTCGAAGCGGTTGCCGGGAACGAGCAGCGCCTTTGAAGGCACATCCATGCGGTGGTTCGACCGGCCAATGCGCTGCAACAGCCGCGAACTGCCCTTGGGCGCGCCCATCTGGATCACGCAATCGACATCGCCCCAGTCGACACCCAGATCGAGCGACGCGGTGCAGACCAGCGCGCGCAACTGCCCCGCCGCCATCGCGCCTTCGACCTTGCGCCGCGCCTCGACCGACAGCGAACCATGATGGATGCCGATCGGATATTTGGGGTCATTCGCGTCCCATAATTTCTGGAAGATATATTCGGCGAGGAAGCGGGTGTTGCAAAAGATCAAAGTGGTCCGGTTGCGCCCGATCTCCTCGATCAGCTGCGGCACCGCATATTGCCCACTATGCCCAGACCAGGGGACGCGGCCTTCGGGGAGCAGGATTTGCAGGTCCGGATCGGCAGCAGGCTCGCCCGCGACCAGCCGCACCGCATCGATCTCGCCATAGGGCGCCAGCCAGGCGCGATAGCTATCGGGATCGGAAATCGTCGCCGACAGCCCGACGCGCTGCATCTGGGGGGACAGTTTCTGCAACCGGGCGAGGCTGAGCGACAGCAGGTCACCGCGCTTTGAATTGGCGAAGGCGTGGACCTCGTCGATGATCACCCGTTTGAGCCCCGCGAACATCAGCACACTGTCTTCATGGCTCAAGAGCAGCGACAGCGATTCGGGCGTGGTGAGCAATATATGCGGCGGCCGCACCCGCTGCCGCGCCTTGCGCTCCGGCGGCGTATCGCCGGTGCGGGTTTCGATGCGGATCGGCAGCCCCATCTCCTCGACCGGCATCAGCAGGTTGCGCCGGACGTCCACGGCGAGAGCCTTTAGCGGTGAGATATAGAGGGTGTGTAAAAAATCCTCCCCCGTTGGGGGAGGAATTAGCTCTGCCAATGTCGGCAAAAACCCAGCCAGCGTCTTCCCTGCACCCGTCGCCGCAATGAGCAAGGCATGGCGCTCCTCCGCCGCAGCCTCGACCATCTCCAACTGATGCCTTCGCGGTGCCCAGCCGCGCCCGGCGAACCAGTCGGTGATGATGGGGGGAAGTGTCACACGGGCTTAATGCCCTGCCTGCTCCCCGCGCTCAAGCCCGCTTGCCGCGAGTTGGGCGTCGATCTGCGCCATCAGCCGTTCCAGCCCTGCCTCTGACGAAGCCTCCGCGCGCGCGACCAATACATCCTGCGTGTTCGAGGCGCGGAGTAGCCACCAGCCATCGGGGGTGTTCACCCGCGCGCCATCGGTGGCATTCACATTTGCGCCCTCCGCCGAAAGCCGCGCCAGCACCTCGTCGATCACCGCGAACTTGCGGGCCTCGTCGACCTGGAAACGCATTTCGGGGGTGTTGATCATTTCGGGCATGGCGCTGCGCAATTCGGTAACACTTTTGCCCAGCCGCGCCGAGGCCCGCATCAGCCGCAGCCCGGCATAGATCGCATCGTCGAAACCATAATAGTCATGCTTGAAGAAGATATGCCCGCTCATTTCGCCCGCGAGCGGAGCGGCAACCTCCTTCATTTTGGATTTGATCAGGCTATGCCCGGTCTTCCACATCAAAGGTTGGCCACCGAGCGCTGCGATCCGGTCATATAGTGCCTGTGACGCCTTCACATCGGCGATAATCACCGCCCCGGGCACATCGGCGAGCACATCCTCGGCAAAGATTTGCAACAGCTGGTCACCCCAGATCACCCGCCCCTGCCCGTCAATCGCGCCGATCCGGTCGCCATCGCCGTCAAAGGCCAGTCCGAAATCGAGGCTTTTCTCCGCGACAAGCGCCTTCAGGTCGACGAGGTTCTTCTCCTCGGTAGGATCGGGATGATGATTTGGAAATTCGCCATCTACTTCGGTAAACAGCGTATGATGTTCGCCCGGCAGCAGCCTGACCAGCCGTTCGACCACCGGCCCCGCCGCACCATTGCCGGTATCCCAGCCGATGCGGAACGGCTTGGCGGGCGCGGCTTCGGCGATACGCGCGACATAGCGGTCGATGATGTCGAGCGTCGAGGCGCTCCCCGCCCCCTCGGCCCAATCGCCCGCCGCCGCCATCGCGCCCAGTTGCTGGATATCCGCACCGAAAAAGGGTCGGCCCTGGAAGACCATCTTGAAGCCGTTATAGTTGGCGGGATTGTGGCTGCCGGTTATCTGGATGCCGCCATCGACATCGTCCAGCACGGCCTCCGCATAATATAGCATCGGCGTCGGCCCCATGCCGACCGATACGGCATCGAGGCCGCTGTCGTTTATGCCCCTGATCAGCGCCGCTGCGAGCATCGGCGAACTGACCCGGCCGTCATAGCCGACCGCGACCTTCCTGCCGCCTGCCCTGCCGAGCAAGGTCGCAAAGCTGCGTCCGATGGCATAGGCGTCCTCTGCGCCCAAAGTTTCGCCGATGATCCCGCGAATGTCATATTCACGAAGGGAAGTGGCGTGGAAAATGTGCGGCATGGATACTCCGTGTTTCTGTCGTCATCCAAACATCCGCTGCCCGACCTTTGCTGGAGCAGCGGATTTCGGGTCGATAGCCCCCTAGCCCTTTTTCCTTTTCAAATCATCCAGCAAAAGGTCGCGGGCTTCGTTCAATTTACGTTTGCGTTCCTCGCCATCGCCGCGTTCGGGGTCGCTTTGCGTAACCAGTTCCTTGTGGCGTGCCTTGATCTTTTCGGCATCGTCATTGGCCGAGACGCCCAGCAGCCAGCGCGCGGCGGCCAGCTCATATTCGTCACCCGGAATCTTGCGCAATCGCGCCAGCCGCATCGTCATGCCGCGAAACCAGAAAATGCCGACGCCAATCGCGGGCAGCCCGAGCGGCCAGGCCCCGCGCAGCGCCAGCACCGCACCTGCGATCACCAGCGCGAGCGGCAATATCTGCTTGGGCATCAGTTTCCCCGACCACAGCCCCCAACCGATTCCGGCAGCGACAAGGAGGAGGACGGGCAGCATCAGACCAGCTGCGGCTGCGCGAATTCGGGGAGCGCGAGTGCGGAAACCAGCTCGCGCAATTCCTGCCGCGCGACGATATGCGCGGTGCCCAGATTGCCAAGATGGCCCTTGTCGACCAGCGTCAGCCCTGACGGAAAAAGCTCCCGATAGATCACACGTTCGTTCAGGCCGGGCACGACGCGGAAACCGGCGCGCTTCGACAATTCGGCAATCGCATCGGTCATGCGCTGCTGGTTGCGCGCCTCCATATTGTGCAGGCGGTTCCTGAGCACCACCCAGTCGATGGTCGCGCCGTCGGAGCGCGCACGCGCCATCCGCGCCTCCCACATCAGCTCGGCATAGAAGCTCAGCTTCTTCACCTTGAAATTTTCGGCATCGACGCGCCCCATCAGATCGAAATCGATGAAACTGTCGTTGATCGGCGTGACCAGTGTGTTGGCCCGCGTCGCGACGAAACGGGCATAGGGATCATCCCGGCCCGGCGTGTCAAAGATCAGGAAATCGCTGTCTGCCTCCAGAGCGGCGATCTGATCTTCAAGTCGCGCCTGCGATTCCTGATCGAAAACGTCGAATACCGGCAATGGCAACCGGATGTCGCGGCGCGCCATCGTGTCGCGGCGGTTTTCCAGATAGCGAAACAGCGTCCGCTGGCGCGAATCAAGGTCGAGACACGCCACCCGCGCCCCACGCGAGGCAAGGCCAATGGCAACATGGATTGCGGTGGTCGACTTGCCCGTTCCACCCTTTTCATTTGCAAATACAATATGATGCGCCTTGGCCATGTGCCAGATAAGCCCCTGTGTCCGAAATTCGTCTTGCACAGCGCGGTGCACGGCGCTGTATGCGATGACCTGCCATAACCAAGGCCCAAATGACGTGCAAACCATCAATAGGTTAATCGCGCTTCGCGCCGCCACCCATGCCATAAAAGCTGCGGATAAGTCGCTCGCGCTCGTGCCGACGATGGGCGCGCTCCACGCCGGGCACCTCGAACTGGTCAAAGAGGCGCAGCGGCGCGCCGATGCGGTCGCGGTATCGATTTTCGTCAACCCGACCCAGTTCGGCCCGAATGAGGATCTCGACGCCTATCCGCGCATGCTGGAGGAGGATGCCGCAAAGTTGCGCGCGGCCGGGGTCGATCTGCTCTGGGCCCCGCCGGTCAGCGAAGTCTATCCGGAGGGCTTTGCCACCAGCATCCATGTCGCGGGGCCGAGCAGCGGCTATTGCGGCGGCGCACGGCCGGGGCATTTCGATGGTGTCGCGCTGGTCGTGACCAAGCTGTTCAATCAGGTGCAGCCCGACCTCGCCTGTTTCGGCGAAAAGGATTTCCAGCAACTGGCCGTGATCCGGCAGTTTGTGCGTGATCTGGATATTGACGTCGGCATTGTCGGCGTGCCGATCGTGCGCGACGCCGACGGGCTCGCGCTGTCGTCGCGCAACGCCTATCTCTCGTCCGCCGAGCGCAAAGCCGCGCTGGCGCTGCCGCAGGCGCTGCAAAAGGCGCGCGATGCCATCCGGGCGGGCGGCGATGTGGCGGTGATTCTCGCCGAGGCGCAAAAGGCCATTCTTGCCGCCGGATTTGCCAATGTGGATTATTTTACATTGGCCGACGCGCAGACGCTCGCACCTGTGTTGGTGAAGGGCGATCGGCCCTTACGCCTGCTGGCTGCAGCCAAAATCGGCAAGACCCGGCTGATCGACAATCTCGCGGTGGAATAGCCTTCCTCCGCACCGGATCAAAAAAGTTCGATTCGCGTTAACCATTTATTATCCATGTTCGGGCGAACACTCCCCTTGCAAACGAGGGGACAATATCATGGCCAATAGCCTGAAAAGTGCAACATTTCTGATGGAGAGCCGGATGGCGGACGCGGCACGGGGCAGTGCCAGTGCGCTATTCGATCTGGGGGTCGCCTATTCGACCGGCAGCGGCGGCATCGACGTCGATCTGGTCGAGGCGCATAAATGGTTCAATCTGGCTGCTCTCAACGGCAATGAAGAAGCCAGCTATTGCCGTGCCGAAATCTCTGACGAGATGACCGCCCGCGAAATCGCCGAAGCCCAGAAACTGGCGCGCGCCTGGCTCAACGAAAATATGCGCCGCGCGGCCTGATCGACAATTTGGACTATATGGCCAGCCAAAGCCCTTCGGCGCGCTGGCTGGTGGAGCCGAGGGGAATCGAACCCCTGACCTCGTCATTGCGAACGACGCGCTCTACCAACTGAGCTACGGCCCCGCACCAGCATCGCCGCTATAGAGAGCGCCCGCCGCGCTTGCCAAGCCCTTATTGCTGCTGGCGCGCCTGCCAGGCAGAAAAGGACTGCTCGAGCCGCTGCGCCGCAATCTCCCGCCCCGCCCCGCGATCGAGCCCCAGCGACGCCGACAGCGGCCCGCCCAGCAGCGAATCGCCGAGCGCGAGCAGCACCAGTTCCATCGTCAGCTCGTGCAGATTGCCGTCTTCATGACCGCCTTCGCCGACCTCGTCGACCAGCCTGTGGATCGCCTCGACGACAGGGTTGAGCGCATCCTCATTCCCGCTGAGCAGCATCCACGCCGCCAATGCGCCGGCACCCGCCTTGTCGAAATGATCGAAGATCATGTCGACCAGATCGCGCGGGCCAATATCGCCGCCGCGGAAACGATGGATTTGCTCGCCAATTTCGACGCAGATCGTCTCCGCATGATAGGCCGCCAGTTCACGCTGCAGGCCCGAGGCAGACCCGAAATGGTGCAGCAGGTTTGCGTGCGTGCGCCCGATCCGTGCCGCGACCGCCTTCAGCGTCACTGCCTGCGGGCCCGCCTCGACCAAAATGTCGCGTGCAGCCTCCAGCGCCGCGAGCCGACTGGCCTCTGGCGACAAACGCTTGCGTGCGACCGCTTCACCCTTCACCGGGAATTTCACTATTGACATTGATGTTAGTTACCTTAAACGCCCTGCAATCCTGTCTTCCCCATTGAGTAAGGGACATGCCGTGAACGCTCCTGTCAAGATCGATACCGAAATAGCTGTGCAAAAAGCAGTGCCGACACCGGCCGGTCTTAGGATAACGCCGCGCGACCGCCGGTTCGGGCGCGCTGACGGCCATGTGCAAGGTCGCTGGTGGAATAATGGCAATCCCTTTGCGACCGCCTTTTACAATGCCCTCTCCACCACCTTCCCCAAGGGCGAGGCCTTCTTCATCGAAAGCGTCAAGGCGTTCCGCGACGGAGCCTCGCCCAAACTGGCCGAGGAAATCCGCGCTTTCACGATGCAGGAAGTGATGCACACGCGCGAACATGTCGCCTTCAACCGCCGGGTGGTCGATTCCGGATATGATGTCCGATTCCTCGACGAACAGGTCGAACATGTCCTCGAACTGATCAAGTCGCGCCCCGCGATCGTGAATCTGGCGGCGACCATGGCGCTGGAACATTTCACCGCCATTCTTGCGCGCGAGCTGCTTGAAAATCCGAAGCATCTGGCCGGTGCCGATGCCGAAGCCGCCGCGCTCTGGCGCTGGCATGCGGTTGAGGAGATCGAGCACAAGGCGGTTGCCTATGACACATGGCTGCATGCCACCAAGGGCTGGAGCCGTTATCGTCGCTGGAAACTGAAATCGATGATGATGCTGGTCATCACCTATCGCTTCATCCCCGAACGCATCAAGGGCATGCTCAACCTGCTCGAACAGGATGGGATAAAGGGCTGGAAGGCGAAACGCGGCATATTGTGGTATGCCTTTGGCAATCCGGGCATGTTCCGCAAGATAATGGGCGCCTGGGCCGCATACTTCCTGCCGGGCTTCCACCCGTGGAACGCCGACGAAAAGCACCTGATCGCGCGCTATGAGGCGGAAAACCCGGCTGTTGGCTGAACAGCCATTAACGCCGCAACACCTTGTCGAAACTGTAAAATCGCCAATACTTCCGCGCCGTTAACCTTTGGCGTTAAGCGCTATTTATCGCGCCTGGACTATTCCGTCAGGCATGGACCAAGGGCAAGTATCGACCATCGCGGCATCACCGGAAAACGGGCCGCAGCGCATGCATGTGCGAAAGTTCCGCCAGGGCAGGACCAGGCTGGCGGCGCGGCATTGGGTTCGCGGCGACATGTTTGCGACCGCCTTCCTGAACGCCTTGTCGGTGGTTTTCCCGCGTGGCGAAGCATTCATGATCGAAGCATTGCACCCCTGGCGCGATCGCACAGAGGGCGCGTTGCAGCGCGACATTGCCACCTTTATCGAGCAGGAGGCCGCGCATAGCCGAGAGCATGTCGGCTTTAACAGGGCGATCATCGAAGCCGGTTACGACATCGAGGCGCTGGACAGGGCGATCAAGCAGTTTGTGTCCTTCTTTGCCGGTTGCGGCGAAATCACCAAATTGGGCGCGACGATGTGCATCGAGCATCTCACCGCCATCGTGGCCGCCGAAATCCTGAAGAATCGCGAGCATCTGGAGGGAACCGACCTCGAATTGCGCAAGCTGTGGCTCTGGCATGCGATCGAAGAGGTCGAGCACAAGGCCGTCGCCTTCGACGTCTGGATGTTCGCGACCCGCGAGTGGAGCGGCGCGCGGCGCTGGCTGACACGCAGCGCGCTGCTGCTCGCGGTTTCGCTCAGCTTTTTCGTCAACCGCACGCGCGGGCAGGTCGAACTATTGCGGCAGGATGGCCTGTCGAAACCTGCGGGCTGGTGGCAATCCATCCGCCACGGCTTTGCCAAGGGTGCGATCGGGCGCAATGTCCTTGGCCCCTGGTTCGAATTTTTCCGTCCCGGTTTCCATCCGCACACTATCGACGACCGCGAGCTGCTGGTGCGTGGCGAGAATTTGCTCGCGGCGATCAAACTGGTCACCGAGGGCACGACGGCAGGCGCAGACCGGACTTCGTCTGCGTCGCGCAATCTGGCAGCCGAAGTCGCCTAGGGCCGGAACCAGGGTTCAGGCCTTAGGCAGCCCTTGCCGCCGGGATCGCCGCCCGCATTCGGATATCGGCCGAATGCGGCAATATGTCAGAAGGACCGGCTTCTCCGGTCACCAGCGGTAGCTCAAACAGCACACAACCGACATCCTGGCGCCGCGCCGCGCTGTAGCGCCGTTCGACCCGCCCGAGCGGGCGAAAGCCGATTTTGCGCAGCACCCGGCCAGAGGCGGGATTGTCAATGAAATGGCCCGAAACCAGCCTGCGATGGCCAAGCGCCCGTGCAACGTCGACGACCGCGCAGCCCGATTCCGCCGCAAATCCCTGCCCCCAATAGGGCCGCGCAATCCAGTATCCGAGTTCGGCCTCGCCATCGCGTTCACCCAGCCCACAGGATCCGATCAGCTTTGGCGCGCCATCAGTACGCAGCATCAGCATGAAATTGGGAAACATCTGCGGATGTTCGAACCCGGCAAACCGGGCCGCGTCGTCGCTGGTATAGGGCCAGGGCGCGCGCGCAAGGTTGCGCACTATGCCTTCATCGGCGATCGCCGCATGCAATGCGGACGCATCCTCGGGCCATATGGGCCGCAACAGCAGTCTTTCGGTTCTTGCGAACATCGTTCTCTCTCCTGACCGAACGGCTGCCCCCTGAACATCATTAGTGACAACCATATGAAACTGACCATTCCCGAAGGGATGGGCTGCAGGGAGAATGGGGCAAAAAGAAAGGGAGCCGGATGACCCGTCTCCCTTGCGCGATGGGAGGTGTCACCACACTCCCCGGGTCGTCCAGACGGACAACCCCTTATCGGTTGTCCTATGTTATTCGGCCGCCACCGGCATCATATCGACCGACACATATTTGCGGCCGAGTTTGCCGGCGTGGAATCGGACGCGACCCGCACAAAGTGCAAAAAGGGTGTGATCCTTACCCATGCCGACGCCAGCGCCCGGGTACACCTTGGTCCCGCGCTGACGCACGATAATGTTGCCGCCGATCACTTCCTGACCGCCGAACTTTTTCACGCCGAGGCGACGACCTGCTGAGTCGCGACCGTTACGGCTGGAACCACCTGCTTTTTTATGTGCCATGGTCTAAACTCCTGCGATCTTATTCGGCTTTTTTGGCTGCAGCCTTTTTCGGCGCGGCCTTTTTGGCGGGGGCTGCATCGGCAGCAGCTTCAACTTTTTCGGCCTTCGGGGCAGCAGCCTTTTTCGGCGCGGCGCCACCAACGGCGGTGATGCGCAGCAGCGTCAGCGACTGGCGATGGCCCTGCTTGCGGCGATAATTGTGCCGACGGCGCTTCTTGAAGACGATGACCTTTTCGCCACGTTCCTGCGCGATGATCTCGGCCGAAACGACCAGACCCTTGGCGTCCTTGATTTCGCCACCGTCGCCCGCGAGCAACACATCATCCAGCGACACGGTGTCACCGGCATTTCCGGGCAGCTTTTCAACTGCGATCTTGTCTCCGGCGGCGACGCGATATTGCTTGCCGCCTGTGCGCACGATAGCGAACATGGCTTTGTCTCAATCTCTATATATCTGCTTTTTGCCCGTTTTCAGGGCTTTTCCAACGCGCAACACCGGAACGCGAGTCCCGAAGGCCCGCATTGGAAGGCGCGCAGCTAGTCGATTGAGTCGGCTTTGTCAACGTGCCTTTCGGCATTTTTGGCGGGTTTCGGGCAAAGTCTGCACCGGCGCTTGCCTGTCCGACCCGCGCCGCCTAAACCCCTGCGATGCACCGCGTCAACCGCAAGAATATCACGCTGCTTGCAGGCTTCAGCCTGCTGCTCGGCGCATGCTCGCTCCCCGAAGGCGAATTTCCGTCGCTGGCGAAACGGCCATATGAGTCCGCCGACCCGGTTGCCGAACCACCCGCCGAACCCGCAAGTCTGTCGACCCGCCTGCCCGATTCGTTACGCGCACAGCTCGAGGCACTAGTCGCCCGGCACAATGCCGCGGAAGCCGCGTTTCGCGCGGCGCTGCCTGCCACCCGACAGGCGGCGCAATCGGCTGCGGGCTCGGCGACCGGCAGCGAGATCTGGGTGGTCGCGCAAATGGAGATTTCGCGGCTTGAGGAGAAACGGTCCGAATCGCTTGCTGCGCTCGCCGAAATCGACCGGCTGGTCACCGGCGAGCGGGACAAGGGTGCCGATGCCGGGCTGACCGCACTGATGGAGCCCTATCAGCAAGCCGTGCAGCGCGAGGTGGACGAGCAAACGGGGATTCTGGTCGATCTGGCCCGTTTGACCGGTTGAGCCCGCAGCAAAGCGGCCCGTCTGCATAGCTATGCCGCTTGACGCCATCGCTGCAGCGCAGCAATCCTTTCGGCCATGAACCGCGTCGCGCCCCAGCCCATACAGCAAAACCCGGATATCCGATTTCTGGGCAAGATGCTGGGCGATGTTATCCGTGCCTATGGTGGCGCAAAGCTGTTCCGCCAGACCGAATATATCCGCGCGGCGAGCGTCGATCGCCATCGCGGCGTTGCCGGAGCAGTCGATACCGGGCTGGAGGCGTTGAGCCTGGACGACACCGTGTCCTTCGTGCGCGGATTCATGCTATTCTCATTGCTTGCCAATCTGGCCGAGGACCGGCAGGCTGGCGCGCAGGAGGGCAGCGCGACGCTCACCGAAGCAGTCGCGCGGCTGCAGGCCGAGGGCATCGATGCCGGGCAGGTGGGCGAGTTGCTGGGGCAAAGCCTGATCGTTCCCGTTCTCACCGCCCACCCGACCGAAGTGCGGCGCAAGAGCATGATCGATCACAAGAACCGGATCGCCGCACTGATGCGGCTGCGCGATGCCGGACAGGATGTGACCGAGGCCGGTGACCGCATTGACGACGCCATCTATCGCCAGATAGCGCTGCTATGGCAAACGCGTCCGCTGCGCCGCGAGCGCTTGGTCGTTGCCGACGAAATCGAAAATGCCCGCGCCTATATGGAAGAGGTGTTCCTCGTCGCGCTGCCCAAGCTTTATGCGCGCTGGGAACATGATCTGGGCCACCGCCCGCCATCCTTTCTGCGCCTCGGCAGCTGGATCGGCGGCGACCGCGACGGCAACCCCTTCGTCAATGCCGGGACGCTGGACAACGCCCTGACGCGCGGGGCGGCGACCGCGCTGGGCCATTATCTCGAATGCGTCCACCATCTGGGCGCCGAAATTTCGATCTCGTCCGAACTGGCACATGTGCCGCAGGCGGTGCTCGATCTTGCCGAAGCCAGCGGCGACACCGCCGCCAGCCGCGCGGACGAACCCTATCGGCGCGCGCTGTCGGGCATCTATGCGCGGCTGTGCGCGACCTATGCCCATATTGTTGGCGAGGCGCCGCCGCGTCCGTCCCGGCTTGCAGGCGCACGCTATACCTCACCCGACAGTTTCCGCCGCGATCTGGTCGTCATCGCCTCGGCGCTCGCCTCCGAAGGCAAGGGCGCGCTGTCCAGCGGCGGTGCCTTGGGGCGGCTGATCCGTGCGGTGGAGACCTTCGGCTTTCATCTCGCGACGCTCGACCTGCGCCAGAACAGCGATGTGCACGAACGGATGGTTGCCGAACTGTTGCGCGAAGCGGGGGTTGCCCCCGATTATCTCGGCCTGGACGAAGCTGAGCGCATGGCGTTGCTGGCCGGTGAACTGGCGCACAACAGGCCGCTGGTGGGCGCAGCGACATTGCTCGATACAGAGGCATCGGGCGAACTCGCGATCGTGCATGCCGCCGCCCATGCATTGGAAACTTTCGGGCCCGGCGCCATCACCACCTATATCATCAGCAAGACGACCAGCCTGTCCGACCTGCTCGAAGTCTATGTGTTGCTGAAAGAGGCGGGCCTGTACCATATCGATGCCGAGGGCAGGCCGGAAGCGCCGGTAATGGTTGTTCCGCTGTTCGAAACCATCGGCGACCTTGAGGCCGCGCCCGCCATCATGCAGGCCTTTTTCGAACTGCCCGCGATGAAATCGCTCGCGCTTGCGCGCGGCCATCAGGAAGTGATGATCGGCTATTCGGATTCGAACAAGGATGGCGGTTACGTCACCTCGACCTGGGGGCTGAACAAGGCCTCGCTCGCGCTGGCACCGGTGTTCGAGGCGGCGGGTGTGACCATGCAGCTGTTTCATGGCCGTGGCGGCGCGGTCGGCCGTGGCGGCGGATCCGCCTTCGGTGCCATCCAGGCGCAGCCGCGGGGCACCGTCAACGGGCGCATCCGCATCACCGAACAAGGCGAAGTCATCGCCGCGAAATATGGCACGGTCGACATTGCGGTGGCCAATCTGGAAACCATTGCCGCAGCGACCTTGCTGGCCTCGCTGGAACCGGACCCGGTTCCGGCTGCCGATGCAGCCCGCTTTGCCGCAGCGATGGACCAGCTTTCGGGACAGGCATTCGCGGCCTATCGTGGGCTGGTCTATGAAACTGCGGGTTTCACCACCTTCTTCCGGCAGATGACCCCGATCTCGGAGATAGCGACACTCAAGATCGGCTCGCGCCCGTCCAGCCGCAAGGCAAGCGAGAAAATCGAAGACCTGCGCGCCATACCCTGGGTCTTCAGCTGGGCACAGTCGCGGGTCATGCTGCCCGGCTGGTACGGCGCGGGCCACGCGCTCGCGGGTTTCGCCGACAAGGGGCTGCTGCGCGCGATGGCGCAGAGCTGGCCCTTCTTCCAGACGATCCTCGCCAATATGGAAATGGTGCTCGCCAAATCCGACATGGAAATTGCGGCCCATTATGCGACGCTGGTCGAGGATCGCGCGCTGGCCGACCGCCTGTTCAGCGAAATACGTTCAGGCTGGGACGCCGCGCATGACGGGCTGCTCGATGCGACAGGCCAATCGGCACTGCTGGAGGCGAATCCGGCGCTCAA
>JADLBY010000013.1 GCA_020847445.1 Sphingomonadaceae bacterium
GACTTGCGATGGGGAGGTGGCAGTTGCACCGCAACTGACGGAGGGGAAATTGCGCCGTCGCTGGCCCCTCCACCACCCTTCGGGCGGTCCCCCTCCCCATCGCAAGTCGATGGGAAGGATTGAGACCTCAGCCCTTCAATACACTCATCAGCGTCGTGCCCAATTCGCTCGGCGACGCGGCGACGCGGATGCCTGCGGCTTCCATCGCTGCGATCTTCGATTCGGCGTCGCCCTTGCCGCCCGAAACGATCGCACCGGCATGGCCCATGCGACGGCCCGGAGGCGCGGTGCGGCCTGCGATGAACCCGGCCATCGGTTTCTTGCGGCCGCGCTTGGCCTCGTCGATCAGGAACTGTGCCGCCTGCTCTTCGGCATCGCCGCCGATTTCGCCGATCATGATGATCGATTCGGTGGCGTCGTCGGCTAGAAACAGTTCGAGCACGTCGATGAAGTTGGTACCGTTGACCGGATCGCCGCCGATACCGACCGCCGTGGTCTGGCCCAGACCTTCATTGGTGGTCTGGAATACCGCTTCATAGGTCAGCGTGCCCGAACGCGAAACGACGCCGACCGATCCCTTGGAGAAGATGTTGCCCGGCATGATGCCGATCTTGCACTCGCCGGGGGTGAGCACGCCGGGGCAGTTGGGGCCGATCAGGCGCGATTTGCTGCCTGAAAGCGCGCGCTTCACCCGCACCATATCGAGCACCGGGATGCCTTCGGTGATGCAGACGATCAACGGCACTTCAGCGTCAATGGCTTCGAGGATCGAGTCAGCCGCAAATGGCGGCGGAACATAAACGACCGAAGCATCGGCGCCGGTGACCTGCACCGCTTCGGCAACAGTATCGAACACCGGCAGGTCGATATGCGTCGTTCCGCCCTTGCCGGGGGTAACGCCGCCAACCATCTGCGTGCCATAGGCCAGCGCTGCCTGGGTGTGGAAGGTTCCGGTCTCGCCGGTCATCCCCTGGGTGATGACCTTGGTGTTCTTGTTGACCAAAATGCTCATGAAAATCCTCTCCGGGATATGGGTCGTAACAGGTCGCTCAGCCGAGCGCGGGGTCGATAGCCTTGCACGCCACCAGCAGTTCCTTGACCGCATCGACCGACACGGTGAGGTTGGCTTTGGCTTCGTCGTCGAGGTCGATCTCGATGACCTGCTCGACGCCGCCCGCACCGATGATCACCGGCACGCCGACATAAAGATCATCGACGCCATATTGGCCGGTGAGGTGCGCGGCGCAGGGGAGGAGGCGTTTCTGGTCGAACAGATAGGCTTCGGCCATCGCGATGCCGCTGGTCGCGGGCGCATAATAGGCGCTGCCGGTGCCGAGCAGGGCGACAATCTCGCCGCCGCCGCCACGGGTCCGCTTGACGATCGCGTCGATACGCTCCTTGGTCGAGCGACCCATCTTGATCAGGTCGGGGATCGGGATCCCGGCAACGGTCGAATATTCGACGACCGGGACCATCGTGTCGCCATGGCCGCCGAGCACGAAGCTGTTCACTTCCTTGACCGACACGTTGAACTCTTCGGCAAGGAAATGGCTGAAGCGCGCGCTGTCGAGCACACCGGCCATGCCGACGACCTTGTTGTGCGGAAGGCCTGAAAATTCGCGCAGCGCCCACACCATCGCGTCCAAGGGGTTGGTGATGCAGATGACGAAGGCGTCGGGGGCGTTGGCCTTGATGCCTTCGCCGACCGCCTTCATCACCTTCAGGTTGATGCCCAGCAAATCGTCGCGGCTCATGCCCGGTTTGCGCGCCACGCCCGCGGTGACGATAATCACGTCGGCGCCCTGAATGTCCTTATAGTCGTTCGAGCCGATGATCTTTGCATCGAAGCCCTCGACCGGGCCGCATTGCGACAGGTCAAGCGCCTTGCCCTGCGGCACGCCTTCGACAACGTCGAACAGGACAATGTCACCAAGGCCCTTCAATGCTGCGAGGTGGGCAAGTGTGCCGCCGATATTGCCGGCGCCGATAAGTGCAATCTTCTTGCGGGCCATAACCTGTGTCCTTCCGTTGGGCCTGGGGCACGCTCCATCAGCACGGAACGGGCCGTTTTGGGAATTAGGCGCGCGTTAGGCCGATTCGGCTATCACGGCAACCCTATAAAGCCAGGGAGACCAGGCTTTTTATGATAACAGTTCGCAATAGCGTTAAACCCGCAATGTCTATCCCGCCAGCCGCTTCAGCATGTCCATCCAGATCGGAATCTGATCGTGGAATCCATCGGCATAGACGCGCTCATCAAGCCCGTGGGCACCTTCGGGCTCGCCGACAATGCCCCACTGGCCGCTAAAGCCATAAACAGGAATGCCATTGGCGCGCAGAAAGGCGCCATCGGTGGCACCTGCCGACTGAAAGGGCACGACAGGCGCGCCCGGAAAGCGCGTGGCGACGGCGGCTTTATAGGCGTCGAGCACATCCTGCCGGATCGGCGTCGGCGCAGTCTCCGGGGTTTGCGATCCCTCGACCAGCGCGACGGTGACGTCAGCCCCGGCGAGCGCCTGTAGCTGCTGTCGCACATCGTCGACCTTCACCCCCGGAAAGATGCGGCAATTGACATTGGCCTCGGCCTTTTGCGGCAGCGCGTTGGGCGCATGGCCACCCGACAGCATCGTCGCGACGCAGCGCGTGCGCGTGCTGCCCGGATCGTTCGCCTCGACCAGATCGGCGGTTTCGCGGTCGGTAGGGTCGGCCAGATAGCGCTTCAGCAGCTCGCCATATTGGCCGCCATCCTTCTCCGCGAGCATGGCAATGCTTGCGCGGGTGGCATCGTTTATCATCGGCGGGAAGCGATAGGCTTCCAGCGCCGTGAGCGCGTTCGAAAGTGCATATATGGCATTGTCGGGCCGTGGCGCGCTGCTATGCCCGCCCCGGTTGACCGCAGTCAGCTTGAAATCGGCATAGGTCTTTTCGGCAATCTGCATGGCAAACAGCTCGGGGCGGCCATCCTTGTACACCGCACCGCCCCCGGCATCGCTGTTCAGCCCATATTCGGCGTCGATCAGGGCGCGCCATTCGGTCGCCGCGCGCCGCGCCCCGTTGCCCATGGTTTCCTCGTCGCCGGTGAACAGCACGATCAGGTCGCGGGTCGGCTGGAAACCCCCGGCTTTCAGATATTGCAGCGCGATCAATATCCCGGCCAGCCCGGCCTTGTTGTCATTGGCCCCGCGTCCCAGATACCAGCCGCCTTCCTCGCGGAACTTGAACGGCGGATATTTCCAGTCGCTTTCCTTCGCCGCGACCACATCCATATGCGCCATCAGGAGGATCGGCTTCCTGCCGGAGGGCTTGGCCGCTGGCCAGCGCGCGATCAGTGTCTGGGTGCCGTCATGGTCCTTTACCACGACATTGGTGATGCCAACCTTGCGGAATTCGGCGGTCAGCAATGTCGTCAGTTTGCCGAATTCGGCCGTCCGGCCTTCGACGGTCGGAATCTCGACAATCTTTGCGAACAGGTCGCGCTCGGCCTGCCGGTTGCCTGCTGCGGATATCTGGCTGGCGGTGCAGGCCAGCAAGGCGGCGGTCAGTATCGATAACTTGTTCCTCATGCGACTCTCCCTCGACGCAACCCTATCGCGGTCCATGGCCCTCCGCCAGATAGTCTTCGGATTGCATTTCCATCAGCCGCGACACGGTGCGGTCAAATTCGAAGCGCCCATCGCCTTCGGGATAAAGCGCATCGGGTGCCGCATCGGCAGCGGCGAGCAGCTTGACCCGATATTCGTAAAGCGCATCGATCAGCGTCACGAAGCGCGCCGCCTCGTTGCGGTTCTGCGGCCCTAGCACGGGAATGCCGACGATGATCACGGTGTGGAATCGACGCGCAATCGCCAGATAGTCCGCCGCGCCGCGCGCCTCGGCGCACAGCCGCTTGAACGAGAATACCGCGACCCCTTTCAGCGCCTTGGGAACATGCATCGTCCGCCCGGCGCCAACATCGATATCGGTCGACGGCACATGCGCCCTGTCTTCGGGCGGATAGTCGGTCAGGCGGAAAAAGGTTTCGGAAAGCTCCCGCGTCGCCTCCGGCCCGTTGGGCACCAGCCAGGTGCGCGCCTGCCCCAGCCGGTCGCGGCGATAATCGGTCGGCCCGTCAAGCGCCATGACGTCAAGCCGCTGCTTCACAAGCGCAATAAAGGGCAGGAAAAGCTGGCGGTTGAGGCCATCCTTGTAGAGATCGTCGGGCGGGCGGTTGGAGGTGGTGATCACCGTTACCCCGGCATCGAACAGCCCGGCAAACAGCCGCGACATGATCGCGGCGTCGGCCATATTGCCCACCACCATCTCGTCAAAGCAGAGCAGCCGCGCCTCGTCGGCAAGCGCTGCCACCACCGGCGGAATCGGATCGCCCTTTTCCTTCTCGCGCTCGACCTTCAGCCGGGCGTGGATGTCGAGCATGAATTCGTGGAAATGCGCCCGCCTCTTGCGCTTCACCTGCACATTGTCGAAAAACAGGTCCATCAGCATCGATTTGCCGCGCCCGACCCCGCCCCACAGATACAGCCCGCGCACCGGATCGGGCTTTTTGCCCAAGAATCGCCAGAGCGTGCTGCCGCGTGGCGGCACGGCTTCGAGTTGCTGCTGGATGTCCGCCAGCTTGGCCGCGGCCCGCGCCTGATCGGCGTCGGGCTTGAGTTCGCCGGCTGCGACGAGCGCCTGATAGGCAGCAAGCAGCCCGGTCATTTCCGGTCTGAAGATGCCTTGCGGATCGTGCCGGAAAAGGAGGCGACGATATGGTCGTCATGGGCGCCCTGCACCACCATTCCGCGCAGGAAAATCAGCCGGCCGGTTTCGCGCACCTGTTCGACGACAGCATCGAGGGGCTCGTCAACCCGGCCGCCGCCGATAAACTGGGTGCCCAGATCGAGCGTTACCGAAAAACCCGCATTGAGCGAACCGAACTGGTGCGAAGCGGCAAACAGCGCCACATCGATCAGCGCCAGCGTCACCGCGCCATGGACGTTGTTGCCCAGATTGGTGTGCTTGCGCGTCGGATGCATGCGGACGCGCGCGCGCGGTCGTCCGTCGGGCAGCGGTGCTTCGGGCCGCACGAAAAGCGGTTCGATAAAGGCGTTGAACCGGGTCTTGTCGTTCAGGTTCCAGCTGAGCCAGCCACCATCCAATGCCTCGGCATCGAAATGTTCGGCGCGCCTTGGCTCCTCTATGCCGTCGTTCAAGCCTGCCGCTCCGCCATCAGCTTCTTGGTTTCGGCAATCGCCTTGGCCGGGCTCAGCCCTTTGGGGCAGGCATTGGCGCAGTTCATGATGGTGTGGCAGCGATAGAGGCGGAACGGGTCTTCCAGATCGTCGAGCCGTTCACCGGTCATCTCGTCGCGGCTGTCGGCGAGCCAGCGATAGGCCTGCAGCAGGATGGCGGGGCCAAGGAACCGGTCGCTGTTCCACCAGTAAGACGGGCAGCTGGTCGAGCAGCAGGCGCACAGGATGCACTCGTACAGCCCGTCGAGCTTGGCGCGGTCTTCGGGGCTTTGCAGCCGCTCCTTGCCCGAAGGCGTCGGGGTGACGGTCTGCAGCCAGGGCTTGATCGAGGCATATTGCGCGTAGAAATGCGACAGGTCGGGAACCAGATCCTTGATCACCTCCATATGCGGCAGCGGGGTGATGGTGACATCGCCCTTGCAATCGTCGATCGCGGTGGTGCAGGCGAGGCCGTTCTTGCCGTTCATGTTCATCGCGCACGAACCGCAAATGCCTTCGCGGCAAGACCGGCGGAAGGTCAGCGAACTGTCCTGCTCCGACTTCATCTTGATCAGCGCGTCGAGCACCATCGGGCCGCAATTGTCGGTATCGACCTCGAATGTGTCGTAACGCGGATTGTCACCGCTGTCGGGATCGTAGCGATAGACCTTGAAGGTGCGCGCGGTGCCATCGCTGGTCGCCGCATGCGCCTTGCCCTTCTGGACCTTGCTGTTCTTCGGCAAAGTGAATTCGGCCATGTTTCTATCCCGATACTGAAGCTGTGAACGCCCTAACCAAGCGGGCACCCCCAGGCAAATGCAAATTTTAACCGCATGCTTGAACGGCAGGTCACGCCCTCGGCATCAATCCGCGACGGATCAGGCTTTCGGCGACGATGGTTTCGATCAGATCTTCCTGCTTCCAGCCCATCAGCACGGCGGAGCGGCCATACACCTTTTCGGACCAGAGGTTGCACTGCAGATTGACCTCCAACAGGTTGATTTCGCCCGTCTCCTCGTTGAAACGGAATTCGAAGCGGCCGAAATCGAACGGGCGGAAAATCTCTGCCAGCGTCAGCGTCATCGCCCTGATCCTGTCCCAGGCATCGTCGCCCTCGAACGGCACCAGCGTATATTTATGCTCGCGCGCCACCAGATCGCGCTTTTCGGCATGGGTGCGCAGATGCGCCGGATCGGCCTGTTTGAACAGCATCGGCGGCATCACGAAAGGCGCGCCGTCCTTGGTGATGACGGGCACTTCGACATCGCTGCCGTTCATGAACGGCTCGACAATCGCGTCATGGCCTTCGGCATGAATGCGCAGCACCGCCGCCTTCACGCCCTCCCAGTCATGCGCGTCGCCGATACCCCAGCTGGCCGAACTGTTATTGGGCTTGATCACGAAGCGGTTGCCTTTGGGGCAGCGGGCTTCCTCCACCGGCGCGCCTGCGCGATAGACCGCCCAGTCGCAGGTCGGAACGCCGCGCGCCTTGCCCTCCAATTTGGTCAGATGCTTGTCGTCGGCCAGCCCGCGCAGGATCGGGTTTGCGCCCAGATAGGGCACCCCCAGCCGTTCGCAGAGCAGTGGGCAGAGCATTTCCGAATTGAAGAAGCCGCCACGGTTGAGCATCGGCCAGACAAAATCGACACCGGGATCGGTGAACAGCGATTCATAGTTGTTCGCTACGTTCAGCTTTTCGAACAGCCCGGCAAGAATGGTCTTCATCTCGTAATGATAGGGCGAATGGTTGCCGTCGGTGCCGTGCAGGCTGCCGTCGCCCAGCGCATGTTTGGCGATGAACAGGATGCGCAAATTCTTGCGGGCTTCTGCAGTGAGGCGGGTTGGTTCGGTCATATTCCTGGTCCTTTGACGGGCTCTGCCCCTCTTCGCCGCCGCTCATAATCGCTTTGCCGAATTTCGCAATTTCCTAATTGCGGAGCGGCGGCTATAGGCTGCGGCCAATCCAAGGGAAACAAAGGGCCGGTAACGCGCTTATGATACTTTCCGAACTGGCCGACTGGATGACCAGAGGCGGCGATGCGCGCATCGTGCTCGATCCGGTCACCGCGCTGAACCGCTATCACAGTGCGCCCTATCCGCGCGATGTGCTTGCCTTCGCCTCGTCGACGGCGAACGACCTCAGCGCCGATGCGATGGCCTATCTGGAGGCGGAGTTTGCGGGCGGTGCAGACAGGCTTGAGGCGGGCGATGCCTATGCCACCTATCTTGAAAAGCTGCGCGGGCGGATAGCGGCGGCCTACAAACTGCCCGGCGGAACCGACATTTTCTTTGCCCCCTCGGGCACCGATCTGGAATATGTGGCGCTGCTCGCTGTGGCGGGGCGCAAGCCCAATGGCGTTGCCAACCTGTTGCTCGGCGCCGATGAAGTGGGTTCGGGATGCATCCACAGTGCCGCCGGACGCTATTTCGCCAATGAAACCGCGCTGGTCGACGACGTGAAGCCGGGCGTCGCCATTTCGGGCCTCCCGCCGATCGAGATGGGCGACTTTCCGGTGCGCAATGCCGGGGGCGAGGCCTATGACAGCGCGACGCTGGTCGGCCAGATGGAGGCCGCAATCGGCAAGGCGCTGGCCGAAGGGCGCTATCCGCTGGTGCATGTGGTGCATGGATCGAAGACCGGGCTGGTGCTGCCGCATCTGGACGATATTGACCGGTTGCAGCTGCGCTTTGGGGGTGACGTCGCCTTTGTCGTCGATGCCTGTCAGGCGCGGATCACCACACAGGCAATCCATGATTATCTGGCGCGCGGCATCATCGTCTTCCTGACCGGATCGAAATTCATGGGCGGCCCGCCGTTCAGCGGCTTTGCCCTGCTGCCCGCGGGAATCGCCGCCGCTGCCGCGCCGCTTGCGGGCGGCATGGCCAGCGTGTTTCGCCGGGCCGAAGTTCCGGCAGGCTGGGCGGGGGCAGAGGTGCTGCCCGACAGCGGCAATGCCGGGCTCGCGCTGCGCCTCTCGGCCTCGCTGTTCGAACTCGAACGGTTTCAGCAACTCAGCCTGATGCGCGTCGCCCGCGTCGTTTCCGCGTTCAACCAGGCGGCAGGTAAACTTGCCGAAAGGCTGCACGCGCGCAAGGTTGCGGCGGCACCCGCACAGGATGCCGCCGAGGAGCAGGAGCATCCGATCGAGATGCAGACACTGGTCACGCTCGATCTGTGCCACGACAGTTCCGGCAAGGTCAGCCGCAACCTCGATTTCGACGCAGCGGTCGCGCTCCACAAGGCGATGACGGCCGATGGTGTGCGGCTGGGCCAGCCGGTCCGCTGCGTCAGGCTGGCCGATGGTCGCTGGGGTGCTACGCTGCGCGTAGGCCTGTCGATGCCGCAGGTTGTTCGTCTCGACGGTGTCGGCGATACCGAAATGGCCGAATGGCTGCAAAGCGCGATGGACCGGATCGCCGCCGCGCTGGAACCGGGGCTAGGCTAGGATCAGCCGGCCCGCAGGCGCTGGAGGAAAGCCGCGCTCGCCTCGCGCAGCGACAATGCGCGCGATTCCATTTCGCGCACCACCTGGTGCATCTCATCGGCAACCTCGCCGACGCGCAGCGCATCCTGATTGACTTCCTGGCTCTGCGACCGGACTTCCTCGGCGTTGCGCGCGGCATGTTCGGCATTGTCGCCGATTTCGCGGGTGGCCGCCTGTTGTTGCGAAATGGCGGCAGCGATATTGCCCGCGCCCTGATGCACGCGATCGATCTTTTCGACCACCGATTCCACCGTCTCTGCGGTTGTTTCCATCTGCCCGCGGATCTTGGTCACCGTGCCTGAAACCGATGCGATGGCCTGATGGGTCTGGCTGGCCAGCGATTTGACCTCGTGCGCGACAACGGCAAAGCCGCGGCCTGCTTCGCCCGCGCGCGCCGCCTCGATCGTGGCGTTGAGCGCGAGCAGGTTGGTGCGGCTGGCAACATCCTCGATTATCGCCGCGATCTCACCCACCTTGTCGGCATCCTGCGCCAGCGCGCCGATGGCGACGCTGCTCAGGCGGCTGCTTCCCGTGGCGGCATTGGCGGCGTCGACCTGGTCGCCGACCTGATCGGAAATCGCCTGCGTGGCATCGCCCAGCTGCCGGGCGGCACCGGCAACCATCTGGATCGCGGTGCTCATATTTTCCGCCATGATGGCCATCGCGTCGGCCCGGCTGCGGGTTTGCGCGCCAATACCGGCCAATTGTCCGGCCGATTCGCCAACCGCCCGGATGGCGGTGGCAATCGCATCGGCTGTCAGGATTACCGATCGTTCAAATTCGTGCGCCAGTTGCTCCATTTCGGCCTGCCGCTGGTTGTCGGCCTTGGCGCGAATTTCGGCTTCGACCTGTTCGGCGCGCTTGCGCTCGGCCTCGATTTCGTCGCGCCGCTCGCGCTCATGCTCGTAAAAATCGGCGCGGGCATTGGCAAAGGCATGGGCATCGTCGATCGATTTCAGGAACGACCGCCACTGCCGCATCGCGACGCGGTGCAATGCAAAGCCGTAAATCGCGGTTGCCACGTAGAAATACCAGGGCAGCTGCTCATCGGACAACAGCGGGCCCGCAACGGCCCCGGCGGTCACGATCACCAGCCAGACGAACATCGATCGCGGCAGGCACAGAAATGTCAGCGCCCCCACGCCGATCAGGCCAAGGGCGGTGCCACCGGCAACGACATGGTTGATGTCGCCATGAATCGTCCACAGATCGCAAATCAGCCCTGCCCATGCGATCGAGCCGATCCCGACATATTCGACAAAGCGGTTACGCAGCTTTCTAAGCTGCCTGCCGTCCGTGTCGGCATCGATGTCATAGGCATTGAGCGAAAGGTGCAGCCGAAAGACCAGCACCTGCGACAGGATGACAAGCGGCGCGCCGACAATCGAAAAATAGGGAATGATCAGCGTCGACATCAGCGCTGCGGCGGACAGGTAGAACAGGATCGCGGTGATCAGGATCGCGACATTGGCGCCTGCCGCAGCCTGCAGCTGGGCGAGCAGCAGCGACCGGTTCTCTCCGCTCGCGCTGCGGCGCAGCGTGGCCATTTCGTCCCCGAGATCGAGGATTATGGCGAACAGATCACGATATTTGCCGAACTTTGCCATCGCGCTTCCCGAACATCTTGCCGGTCGGCTATCGCAGGAAGTTCCAAAGGAAATATTAACTATGCCGTGCGGCCATTTGCCGCCGGGCAAATAAAAAGGGCGACCCGAAGGCCGCCCTTTCCGGAATATCGGAACGGATCCGCTTAGCGCTTCGAGAACTGGAAGCTGCGGCGGGCCTTGGCCTTGCCGTACTTCTTGCGCTCGACGGTGCGGCTGTCGCGGGTCAGGAAGCCTTCGGCCTTGACCGCGCCGCGCAGCGCGGGCTCGAACTTCGACAATGCCTGGGCGATGCCATGCTTCACAGCGCCGGCCTGGCCCGAAAGGCCGCCGCCCTTGACGGTGGCGATAATGTCATACTGGCCGACCCGACCGGTGACGTCGAACGGCTGGTTGATGACGAGGCGCAGCGTCGGGCGGGCGAAATAGACGGTCTGGTCGCGGCCGTTGACCACGATCTGGCCGGTGCCGGGCTTCAGCCATACACGGGCAACGGCGTCCTTGCGGCGGCCGGTGGCATAGGCACGACCCTGAGCGTCGACTTCCTTTTCGCGCAGCGGCGCGGCGGGCGCAGCCGGAGCCGAACCTTCGGCACCCAGCGTCTGGAGGTCAGCGAGCGATTCTACGGTGTCGGACATTATGCACCCACCTTGTTCTTGCGGTTCAGGGAAGCGACGTCGAGCACCTTGGGCTGCTGGCCGTCATGCGGGTGTTCGGTGCCGTTATAGAGGTGCAGTGCACGCATCTGCTGACGACCCAGCGGGCCGCGCGGAACCATGCGCTCGACAGCCTTTTCGAGCACGCGCTCGGGGAAACGGCCTTCGAGAACCTTGGCGGCGGTAACGCCCTTGATGCCGCCGGCATAACCAGTGTGGCGATAATAGACCTTGTCGCCCAGCTTCTTGCCGGTGAACTTCACCTTGTCGGCGTTGATGACGATGACATGGTCACCGCAATCGACGTGCGGGGTAAAGCTCGGCTTGTGCTTGCCGCGCAGGATATTGGCGATAATCGTCGCGACGCGGCCGACAACCAGACCGTCGGCATCGATGATATGCCAATCCTTCTGGACGTCCTGCGGGCGGATCGACTTCGTGACTTTGGACAGCGTTTTCATGGCTGCTGTTCGAACCTCCGATAGGGATTTGGTGCTGAAACAGAATCGAATCCGGTTCAGCGGACGCGCGCTATTGGCGCGACCAGTGTCGATAGTCAAGCAAATGCGCCTGTTTTCGAGCGGGTAAAATAATACCCTATGCGGAAACTTCGGCAGCAACCCATTGCGCATAGGCGGGATGGGCGACGTCGACCTGCCACGACATTATCGCCGGAACCTTGTGCCGGTGGAGGCGCGCAACGCGATCGATAACGTCGCCTTGCCGGGCGGTTGTCGTCTTCAGGATGACGGGGTGTTCCTCGGCGGTTTCGACCTCGCCTTCCCAGCGATAGTGCGAAATGACCGGTGGCAGCCGGTTGGCGCAGGCGATCAACCCCTCGGCGAGCAGTGCGCGACAGCAATCGAGCGCCTCACCCGCGCTCGGGAAAACGGCATAGACTATCGCCAACTCGTTCATGACCGGCACTATCCCCTGTTCATGCCCAGCCGGTGCGCACCCCACACCGTCGTGGCGACAACCAGCGCGCCGACGGCCTGGTGCAGCACCGCGAGCACGATATTCATTCCGGTCATTACGGTCGCAATGCCTAATAAAATCTGTGTCCCGAATGCTGAATGGATGGCGATCGAAACCTGCCTTGCACCGGCGCTTTTCAGGCGACGGGCCAAGACCACAAGGGCGACCACCACCACCCACGCCCACCAGCGATGGATGAAATGGATCAGGAAAGGATCGTGGGTCAGCGCGAACCATGCGCCCCGGCTCCAGTCCACGCCTTCGGGATAGAATCGGCCGTTCATCAGCGGCCAGCTGTTCGATACATAGCCGGCATTCAGCCCGGCCACCCAGGCACCGAACAGCAACTGGACAAACAGGATCAGCAATATGGTTAAGCCGGCGCCGGTCAGCCGCGCGGGTTTTGCGCCGCCATTTCGTGCCAGCGCCCTCAGGTCGAGCGCGGTCCAGACCAGTCCGCCCATGATCAGCAGCGCCGTCAGCAGGTGCACCGCCAGGCGGAAATGGCTGACATCGGTCCGCAGGCTGAGGCCCGACGACACCATCCACCAGCCGATCGCCCCCTGCAGTCCGCCGAGCGCCAGCAACGCCAGCAATCGTGGCTTGTAGCCGCGCGGGATCCGGCGCGTCACCCAATAGAAGGCCAGCGGCAGGGCAAAGGCCAGCCCGATCAGCCGCCCGAGCAGCCGGTGCACCCATTCCCAGAAAAAGATGAACTTGAACTGGGCGAGCGTCATGCCCGCAGGCCCGTTAATCTCGACATATTCGGGGATTTGCTTGTATTTTTCGAACTCGGCCATCCACTGCGCCTCGTTCAGCGGCGGGATCGCCCCGGTCACGGGCTTCCATTCGGTAATCGACAGCCCCGATTCGGTCAGCCGCGTTATCCCCCCGACAATCACCATCAGGAAGACAAGAAAGGCGACGGCCATCAACCAGTTAGCCAGTTTGAGCGGGGCGTCGGGCGTTTGGCCTGCGAAGGCGGAGCGGTTTTGCATCGGCGCGATATGATTGCAGGCGGGCCGCAACGCAAGGCCGGGCTGCATATGCCCATGCGGCAAATTTTACCGACGAAAGAACAGCAAATTAGGCCCATTCGCCAGCAATGCGGCGGCGAAAAGGTGGAAAGCCGGTATTATGTTCCCTATATGAGTAACAATGTAACGCGGCTGCAATGAATAGTTTCATTGACGCGACAGTAATTTACGCATTGTTTGGAATGATTTATGAGCGGCATGGCTGGCAGCTCGCTTTCGAGCGCGCCCAACGGAAAGATCATCGACTTTGATCGCGCCGAATTGCGGCGCGTGCCGTTTCAGGATTCGCTGTATCTATGGGTATCGGCCCGCACAACGGGCAGCGGCACCGAATTGCAGCTGGCGCCCCGCATCTATCACGATCGCCCGGACTATTGGGGGATCGAGGTGGTTGCCATCAATCCGCCGCGCGCGGCAAATGATGCGGGGCACCCGGATGAAGCCCGCGCAGCCGAACGCGCGGTGCCGTTGACCGGGATCACCGGAACGCACGGCATAAGGGTCATCGGTGCCAGCCATAGCCAGCTTATCGAGATTGACGGCGGGTCCTATTAGGGTCGCAACCCGTTGTCATGGGGCGGGGGCAGGCCGCGATGCCTTTTCGAAGGCAGCACCTCAACATCGGCCTGCCTCCAAACCCCTTTTGACCGCCGCGCGGTCGCCCATGCAGCCGGGCCAATCCTGTACAAACACGCTCCCGCCGTCCAGCCCGTTGGCCGGACGCACGATCCGCTTGCGCTACTTCTCCAGCGCCTCGGCCAGAACCGCTGGCGTCAGCAGTTGCGGCAATATCCGCGGTTCGGCGCGGCGCGGATAATAAAGGTAAAGCGGCACGCCCGACCGCCCGTGGGTGGCGAGGAAGCGCGCGATTTCCGGGTCGCGCCGGGTGAAATCCCCGACCATCACCCTGACGCCCTTTTGCCGGAACAGCCGGATCGTCTCTTCCCGGTTGATGGCGGCCGCCTCGTTGACCTTGCAGGTCACGCACCAGTCCGCGGTGAAATAGAGAAAGACCGGATCGCCCGAAGCGCGGAGCGCGGCCAGCCGGTCGCTGTCAAAGGGCAGCGCGCCCGACAGGGTGGTCGTGCCGGACTGTGCTTCGCCATTGCTGTCGGGAAGCCGCGTTGCCCCGGCGGCGATGATGGCAACGGCACCGGTCAGCAGAAGCAGCGGGGCAAAGGCCAGGCGCGCCTGCAGCATCCTGTAACCGCATGCCAGCGCCAGCATCAGCACGGCCGCCAGAACCCCGATCAGCAGTCCGCCATCTCCCGAAAGCCGCGACAACAGCCAGAGCAAGGCAAGCGCGGTCAGCCCCATCGGTATCGCCATCGCCTTGCGAAACCATTCGAGCCAGCGCCCGGGGCGGGGCAGCATCGCGCGCAGTCGCGGGACATATGCGATCAGCAGGAAGGGCAGGGCGATGCCGAGCCCCAGACAGCCGAAAAGCAGCATCCCCTCTGCCGGAGGTAGCAGGATCGCAGCCCCCATCGCCGCCGCCATGAACGGCCCGGTGCACGGCGTCGCCACCATTGCGGCCAGGACGCCGGTCCAGAACGAACCCGACAGCCCGGCGCGTTGCGCCAGCCGCCCGCCAACCGAAAGCCCGGGCAGTTCGAACAGCCCGGCGAGATTGGCCGTCACGGCGACCATCAGCACCAGCAGCGCCAGCACGACCGCCGGCTCCTGCAACTGAAAGGCCCAGCCGACCTGTTCGCCTGCGGATCGCAGCGCCAGCATGATCGCGCCCAGCGCGAGGCAGCTCAGCACCAGGCCGGCGGTATAGGCCAGCGCATCCTGCCGCGCCTCGCCTTCGTCACCCCCCGCCCTTGCCAGCGCCAGCGCCTTGAGGCCAAGGATCGGAAAGACGCACGGCATCAGGTTCAGCAGCATCCCTCCGGCCAGCGCGCCGAGCAGCAGCCAGAGCATGGCGGGCCGTTCGGGCGCGGCGGGCGCCTGCTTGTCATCGGCGGCGAGCGTCGCGATCATGGCACCACCCCGGGGAATATCGCCCGCGACGGTGCGCACCAGCAGCCCCTGTCCGTCCCCGATACGCAACAGGCCCTCCACCGGTCCGGCCTCTCCCTGCATTTCGGTTTCGATTACCAGCCAGTCACCGGCGCGGCGAGCGGTCTGCGGCGCGGCATAGCGGACACGGTTGGCGGTCAGCGCGAAGAACCAGGGCCGGTCGAGCGGCGCGCTGGCGGGATAGGGTATCGCGATGCGATAGATTTTGCCGTCGATGGCATAGCGCGCGCTCTGATCGAGCGGAACCGGAATCGCCGCGCGCCATTGGTCGAAGCGCTGGCGCTGCTGTGCCGTGACCGCGCCGTCCCCGGCACGCAGCGGCAGGTCGAAACGGCCCTGCTGCGGGACGCAGATAGTGTCGGTGCAGGCGAGCCAGTTCGCCGCAACCGCGATCGGCAGGGCACCGCCTGCGGGGACCGAACCGGCAATCTGCAGATCGACCAGCACCGCGTGCGGATCTTCGTAAACATGGTTCATCAGGCCGCCGATCAACAGCGGCCGTGGCACCGGAAAGCGCGGCTTGCCTGCGGTTATTCCGGCGGGCAATTTCCATTCGAGCTGCAATCCCAGCCCGGCATCACCGGGATTTTCCCAATAGCCATGCCAGCCGGGCCGGGGTTCGAACAGAAAGGCCAGCGTCACCGAGCCGCCGGGCGCGGGCGCCATCGTTTCGGCAACCAGCCGCCCCGGAACATCGGGCTGCTGCCCGGTCACACCCTGCGCCGCCACCACCTGCGCCGAGAGCAGCGCAAGCGACAGCAACAGCCAGCGCAGCAGCATCGCCATCAGCCGGTAATCGCTTTCACCGCGCCAAGGAACTGCACCATCCCCACCGGCTTTGACAGATAGGCCCGCGCGCCTGCGCCCAATATCCGTTCTTCATCGCCCTTGCCTGCATAGGCGGTCACCGCCAGCACCGGGATCGGCTTCAGATCGGCCTCGCTTTGCATCGCCTCGATCAGGTCAAGCCCGCTGACATGCGGCATCTGGATGTCCATGATGACCAGGTCCGGCGCGAAACCGCGCATCCGGGCAAAGGCCTCGCGCCCGTCACGCAACCCTTCGACCTCGAACTGGTGGGCACGCAACAGATCGGTGAACAATTTGAGGTTCAACTCATTATCCTCGACGATCAGAACCTTCTTGCCCACTTGCACCTCATTTCGGGCCCAAAACCTCTCACGTCTTTCGTCATTTCCGCGACGGCGGGAATCCATCACCTGGGGAACAAATTTCAACCGCCGGTGATGGACCCCCGCCTTCGCGGGGGTGACGAACTAGGGGAGAGACGGTCTAGGCATCTCTGTTTCTTTCGCTTAAGCGAAAGCCATGCTGGAAACAAATGCGAAAAGCGTTGCGCAGATTCAGGCCGACCCGGCGACGCTCGCGCTGGGCGCGCTCGGCTGGATATTGGGCGATAGCGATCGTGCCGCGCGGATGCTGGCGCTGACCGGCCTGACCCCGGACATATTGCGCACCGACATCGCGGAAAAGGCGACATTGGCCGCGATCCTTTCCTTCCTTGAAGCGCATGAGCCCGACCTGATTGCCGCTGCCGAACATATCGGCGCGAACCCGCAGGCGCTTGTCCGCGCCCGAATGGAGCTTGAAGCATGAGCCGTCCCCTGCTGATTTCCGATTGTGACGAAGTGCTGCTGCACATGGTCGTGCCGTTTCGCGACTGGCTCGACGAGGCGCATCATATCGATTTCGATCTGGTCCATGGCGACTGGGGGGAAGCGCTGCGGCACAAGCATGACGGCACCCAGGTCGAACGCGGACATGTCTGGAATCTCCTGAACGGCTTTTTCCTGACCGAGATGCACCGGCAACAGCCGATCGACGGTGCGGTGGAAGCGATCAACAGGATCGCCGCGCATGCCGATGTCGTGATCCTCACCAATCTGATGGATCAGCACAACCAGTCGCGCGCCGAACAGTTGCGGGCGGTGGGCATCGATGCGCCGGTTTACACAAATCAGGGCGGCAAGGGCGAGGCGCTGGCCCGCATTGTCGAACGCTATAATCCCAGCGTCGCGGTGTTTGTCGACGATCTTGACCATCAGCATGAATCGGTTGCCGAAACCCTGCCCGATGTCTGGCGGCTGCAATTTGTCGGCGAACCGATATTGTGGCAGCGCGTCCAGCCATCGCGGTCGGCGCATGCCCGGATCGACCTGTGGCACCAGGCAGAACATTGGATTACCGAAAAGCTGCTCGCCGGCAGCCCCGCTCCTCTCGTCCAGAAAGAACCCGCATGATCGAAGACCGCCTCGCCGAACTCGGCATCACCCTTCCCGAACCGGCGGCGCCGGTCGCCTCCTATGTGCCGACGGTAGAGGCTGGCGGGCTGCTCTATATTTCGGGGCAGGTGTCCTTTGTCGACGGCAAGCTGATGACCGGCAAGGTCGGGGACACGCGCAGCGACGAAGACGGAATCCTGGCCGCGCAAGGGTGCGGGCTGATGCTGATCGCCCAGATGAAAAAGGCGCTGGGATCGCTCGACCGCGTCGAACGCATCGTCAAGCTGGGCGCCTTCATTGCCTCCACCCCCGATTTCACCGGTCAGCCCAAGGTTGCCAATGGCGCGTCCGACCTGATGGAGGCGGTGTTCGGTGATGCGGGCAAACATGCGCGCAGCGCCGTTGGCGTCCCCGTCCTGCCGCTCGATTCGACGGTTGAGATCGATGCCGTCATAAAGATCAGGGAATCCTAAAATCGTTGCGGCCGCTGGTACGTTGGGTGCCATAATATTGGCTCACCCAACGCACCAGCGACACGACGAGGTTCGGTTTTGACATGAGCGGCAGGGATGAGACTGATCCGATTATCGCCGAAATAGCTTCGGGCGTCGCTGCTCTGAATTCGGTGCAATGGGATTCGCTGGATCCTTCCGCCAATCCTTTTGTTGGCCATGCCTTTCTGTCCGCGCTCGAAGATTCAGGCAGCGTCGGCCCCGGCACCGGCTGGTCGCCCGCGCCGATTATCGTCCGCGACGAAGCGGGCGGTCTGGCGGGTGCGCTGCCCGCCTATCTCAAATCGCACAGCCAGGGCGAATATATATTCGATCACGCCTGGGCCGACGCCTATGAGCGGGCGGGCGGGCGCTATTATCCCAAGCTGCAGATCGCGGCACCTTTTTCGCCGGTGCCGGGCCCGCGCGTGCTGGCGCGCGATGATGCAACCGCCGTCCGGTTGCTGCGCGCCGCCGAAAACGTGGTGGTGCAGAACGGGCTGTCCTCCGCGCACGCGACCTTCGTCGAATCCGGGCAACTCGATCTGTTCCGCAGGGCCGGATGGCTGATCCGCGCTGGCACGCAATTTCACTGGGCGAATGACGGCTATTCGGATTTCGACGATTTCCTCGCCACCCTCGCCTCGCGCAAGCGGCGCGCGATCCGCAAGGAACGGGCGGCGGCGCAGGCAGCGGTCGACATAGAGATAGTGCGTGGCGACCAGATCCAGCCCGAACATTGGGATATGTTCTGGATTTTCTATCAGGATACCGGTGTCCGCAAATGGGGGCGGCCCTATCTGACTCGCGCCTTCTTCGATTTGATCGCGTCGCGCATGTCCGACCACATCGTGCTCGTCCTCGCGCACAAAGGCGGGCACCCGGTGGCGGGCGCGCTCAACCTGCTCGGCCCCGATTGCCTATATGGCCGCTATTGGGGCTGCACGGAGGACATCCCCTTCCTCCATTTCGAGCTATGCTATTATCAGGCGATCGATTTTGCCATCGCGCACCGATTGGTGCGGGTGGAGGCGGGCGCGCAGGGCGAGCACAAGCTGGCGCGCGGCTATCTGCCGGTCACGACATGGTCCGCCCATTACATCGCCGATCGGGGCTTTCGTGAAGCGGTAGAGGATTTCCTGATGCGTGAACGGCGCGCGGTTCAGCGCGAGCAGGAATTTCTGGGCGAATTGGGGCCGTTCAAACGCGGTTAGCGGATGATCTCGCCGCCCTTCATCACATGGTCGACCGCCTCCAGCGCGGCAATATCCGCCAGCGGATCAGCCTTCACGGCGACCAGATCGGCATAATGCCCGGCGGCGATGCTGCCCAGATCCTGCTCCTTGCCCAACAGCTCTGCCGCGCGGATGGTGGCGGACTGGATCGCCTGCATCGCCGTCATCCCGTAACGCACCATATAGCGGAACTGCCGCGCGTTGAAGCCGTGCGGATACACACCGCTGTCGGTGCCATAGGCGATCCTGACGCCCATCTTCACCGCCTTGGCAAAGCCCGCGCGCTGGACGTCGGTGGTTTCGCGGTTCTTGCGCAGATATTCCTCGGGCCAGCCCTCTCGGGTGCCGATGGCGTCGATATAAACGCCATTATAGATATCCATCACCAGCCATGTGCCTTTGGCTTTGGCGAGCTTGAGCGCTTCATCGTCGATCAGGCTGGCATGTTCGATCGATCGCACACCGGCGGCGATGGCATTTTTGATGCCTTGTGCGCCATGGGCATGCGCGGTCACATAAACCCCGCGTTTGGCGGCGGTATCGACCACGGCCTTCATTTCCGCGACGCTCAGTTCGGGCTCTCCCGGCTCTGTGCCGATGGCGAGCACCGCACCGGTGGCGATCATCTTCAGGAAATCGGCACCTTCCTCGATGAAAAATTCGGCATTGGTCGCCGCCTGTTCGGGCCCGACGGTGACGCCATAGCGCATATCTGCGGGCAGCTTTTCATTGTCGACCACGCCGTTCAACTCACCGCCGCCGCCCGGTCTGGTGATATAGCCACCGGCGACAAACATGCGCGGCCCCGGCACGCGGCCGGCGTTGATCGCATCTTTCAGCGCCACGTCGGTCAGCCCGCGATAGGTGCCGACATCGCGCACCGTGGTGAACCCCGCGTTCAACGTGTCGCGCGCATTTTTCGCGCCGATCAGCGCGGTGGCGGCGGGCGAGGTTTTGAGCGGCAGCGCCAGGTCGGCGCTCTGCCCGGCATCGGCAAGATGGGTGTGCAGATCCATCAGCCCGGGCAATACGGTATAGGCCGACCAGTCGATGCGCTTCACATTTTCCGGCTGCGCGCGGCAGGGCTCGACCGTGACAATCCTGTCCGCTGTGATCGCGATGCAATGGCCGGTCAGCACTGTGCCGCTGGCCACATCGACGATGCGGCCTGCCACCACATATTGGTCGATCGCTGGCGCGGCCTGCGCGGCGACAGGAAAAGCGGGAATGGCGGTTGTGGCGGCCAGCGCCAGCAAAGCGGCGACGCGCATCAGCCCTTCTTGGTGATGCGTTCGATTTCGCGCGCGACCATCGCCTCGACGATATCCGGCAGATTGGCGTCCAGCCATTCCTTGAGCATTGGGCGCATCAGGTCGCGGGTCAGCCCCTCGAGCGAGGTTTCGCCCGAACGGACGATCTGGGGTGCAACGCCGGGTTCGGACAGTGTCTGCAATACTGAAAAGCTCTGGCGCAGGCTTTGCGCCTTGCCGGTGTCGAGCAGCTCTTCCTCGTCGGCGGCGGCGTCGGTCAGTTCCAGAACATCCTCGTCGTCATTTTCCTCGCGACGCGATTCGCGTGGCGCACGACGCGGGCTGATCGCGCGCGAACGGTCTTCATCGGCGATGATCTTCTTGATCGAAGACAGGATCGCTTCCATCGATGGTTCATTCCGGTCAGCTGCCACAATATCCGCCCCGTATAAGCCCCTCTGATTCCCTCAATATTGAGGGAGCGGCTCTATTTCTGCCTTTTGTGCGGGTGTGTCAACCGTGCGGGTGGCCCTGGCGGTCGGGTCGGGCTGCGACGCCCAGTCGTTCCAGCTGTCCTTGACCGCATCATATTCGGCAACCGGATCATAAAGCGGGCCGCCTTCGAGGCCCAGATCGCGCGCCTCGGCGCGGCCCATCGCGGCGAGCAGCGAGAAACCGGCCACATAGGCATTGCGGCGGGCGGTAACCAGCTGGACCTTGCTGTTGAGCAATTCCTGCTCGGCGTTCAATATGTCGAGGATTGTGCGGTTTCCAACGCTATTCTCTGCGCGCGTGCCTTCCAGCGACAATTCGTTCGCCGATACCGCGCGTTCGGAAGCCACGATCACCTCCTGCGCGGCTTTCCAGCTGGCATAGGATGCACGGGTCTGGGCAATGGCTTCGCGTTCGGCGGCAATTTCCTGCTCTATCGCCTGCCCCATCCGCGCCTGCGCCTGGCGGATCTGTGCCGCAGGCTGGCCGCCCTGATAAAGCGGCAATGTGGCGCGCACGCCGATCTGGGCCGAGGTGGAGGTTTTGTCGAACGGTGCCAGTGCCCCCGAATCGATGCTGCCCAGATTGTTCGCATAGCTGCCCGAGCCGAATCCCGCGACTTGCGGCAGGCGGCTGGCCTCTGCGCCCTTGCGGTCGAAACGCGCGGCTTCGCGCAATTCCCTGGCGGCGATCAGATCGGGATTGTTGTCGAGCGCCACCGCAACCGCCGCATCGGGCGAATCGGGCAGGTTGGGCAGGGGCGGCGGTGCTTCCAGATTTTCCGGCGCCTTGCCGACCAGCTGGATATAGATTTCCTTCGAACGAATGAGGTTGGCCCGCGCCGCTTCCATGCTGCTCGTCGCAAGGGCAAGCCGTGCTTCGGATTGCGCCACGTCGGTGCGCGTCAGATCGCCAATCTCGAACCGGTCGCGCGTCGCCTGCAGGTTGACCTGCAGCACGCCGACCTGCGCGCGGTTGAGATCGACAATCGCCTCGTCGCGGATCACATCCATATAGGCGCCGACCACTGCGGAGAAGATCGCGCTTTCGGTGGCGCGCAATCCGGCGATGCCTGCCTCGACCCGATTCTCGGCCGCGCGCACTGCATTTTTGACAGCGCCGCCCATATAGAGCGGCACGGTCACATCAGCGCGCCCGTTCAGCGTCCGGTCGGGGGTGAAGTTGGTGCCATCGGAACGGGGAAACAGTTCGGTATAGCTGGCACTGCCAATCACATCGGGGCGGCCATTGGCCTTGGCAATCGGAACCGCCTCGTTCGCCGCTTTCTGCCCTTCGCGCGCGCCCGTCATCGTCGGGTTTGTCTGATAGGATTCCGCCAGCGCTTCGCGCAGCGTATCCGCAGCCGCAGGCGTCGTCAGCGCCAGCGCCGCGCCAGCAGCCAGCAAAAGCGACCGCATCGGCACCGCCCAACCGCTCAAAACACGAATTCCCGTGCGTGTTCAAAGCCGGGAAGTGCTGCCACTTCAATATCGGCAAAGGGGCGCAGCGCGACCTGGCCGCCATATTTGGTGCCGATCGCCAGGCGCCGCACCGGCCCATCGGCCAGCCCGGTCACGATCCGTCCGCGACCGGCCAGCTGTTCCTCGATAATGGCGGGCAGCTGTTCAATGGCACCATCGATGATAATCAGGCTATAGGGTGCCCCCTTTTTCGTGCCCAGGTTGAGTTCGCCTTCGACAAGGTCCAGCCCGGCAACATTGGCCCGGGCCGCCGCCGCCAGTTCCGCGTCCGATTCAACCGCGACCAGTTGCCTGACCCTGCCCGAAAGCAGCGCCGCCATATAGCCGGTGCCGGCACCGATCAGCAGAACATTGTCGTCCTCGGCCACATCGGCAGCCTGCAGCATCTCCGCGGTTGCCAGCGGCGGGTTCAGCATGCGGCCGTTGCCCAGCGGCACCGAACGATCAAGATAGGCAAAGGCTTCCTTGCCCGCAGGCAGGAAGTTTTCGCGCGGCAATTCGCCCATCGCTTTCACGATCCACGCGGTGGTGATTCCGTTGGTTCTCAGCTGGCTGTCGACCATGTGCCGACGGGTGGTTTCCGATTGCGCTGACTGCATAAGACTTTCCGCTGCCGCCATATTCTGGCTCAAGACTCTATTGGCACAACTGTATTGCCGATGCAACACAGCCTTTCGTTTCCCTTCTAGTCAGCGCGAACGCAAAGTCCAAGCCGCTTTCGGACAAACGGTCGAAATCGTTGGACAGCCGTTGCGATTTTGCAACCCGAAGTCGGGATTGGGCAGCGAATCCCGATTGCAAAGCGCAAATCCAGCGGCTAGGGACGCGCTCCTGCACCACATGTGACGGATTTTGTCGCAGCGCGAGGCCCGATGGCGGAGTGGTGACGCAGAGGACTGCAAATCCTTGCACGCCGGTTCGATTCCGGCTCGGGCCTCCAGAATCCTGTCAGCAGAAGCGTGCTGATGGTTGAAAAAACCTTAGATTTCAGCTAGTTTATGGGCATTCGCTGATCGTCGGCGATTGCCTCTGTTTGCCTGTAAATGTGGCTGATGGGGGCAAATTTGGGGGCCTCGCAAGGCCCCCCACAGAAGCGAGGCCCCCAAATGGCGCTGACCGACACCGCAGTCCGCAAAGCGAAGCCCAAGAGTAAGCCCTACAAGATCACGGACGCGCAAGGGCTTTACCTGCTGGTCAATCCGAGCGGTAGCAAACTCTGGCGCGTCAAATATCGGATCAACGGCGTGGAGCGAAAGCTGGCGTTGGGGTCGTATCCCGAAATCACGCTGGCGGAGGCGCGTTCGGCGCGTGATGCGGCCCGAAGGCAACTTGCCCATGCGATTGATCCTAACGCCGCCAAGCGTCAGGCGCGTATTGAGGCGAGCATCCGCGCCAACAACAGTTTCGCCAGCGTGGCCGAGGAACTGATCGAGAAGAAAACGCGGGAGGGGTTGGCAGAGCCGACGCTGAAAAAGATGCGGTGGTTCGTGAAGCTGCTCGGCAGCGATTTCGGCAAGCGCCCCATCGCGGAAATCACGCCGCAGGAACTGTTGCACGAACTGCGTAAGCATGAGCGGCGAGGCCGGTTGGAAACGGCGAATCTTCTCCGAGCTTTCGCCAGCCGAGTGTTTCGCTATGGGGTAGCGACAGCGCGGGCCGAGCGCGATCCGGCCCAACTGCTGATAGGCGCGCTGACGACAGCGAGGGTCAAGCATTTCCCCGCAATCACCGATCCGGTGGCTTTTGGCGCGTTGCTCCGGGCGATTGAGGATTATCAGGGCGATCCCGCCGTCATGTATGCCTTGAAACTCACGCCCCACGTTTTCCAGCGTCCCGGCGAAATTCGGCATATGGAATGGGCGGAAGTGGATTTTGAAAAGGCGGTCTGGATCATCCCGGAAGGGAAGATGAAGATGCGCCAGCCCCATTCAGTGCCGTTATCCCGGCAGTCACTCGCTATCCTAGCCGATATGCGCTCCCTGTCCGGCTCTGGACTTTATGTGTTCCCATCGGTCAGGACACGCGAAAGGCCGCTCAGCGAGAATACGATCAACGCCGCCTTGCGCCGCATGGGCTTTCCCAAGGACCAGATGACCGCTCACGGTTTCCGCACGTCCGCATCTTCGCTTTTGAACGAATCCGGCAAATGGAACCCCGACGCCATCGAGCGGGCGCTTGCGCATATGGTCGCGGGCAGTGTCCGGCGCATCTACAACCAATCGGCCTATTGGCGCGAACGCGTTGCAATGGCGCAATGGTGGAGCGACTATCTGGAAGAATTGCGGGATAGCGCCAATGTTCCCCGCCAACAGGAGAAGATTGAGCGATGGAGCACGATGACGACGCCCGCTCCCTTCGGAGAATTGTCTTACGGCTTCTCAATGAGGACGAAGATGAAGCACGAAGAGAACTGGACGACGTTATCCGCGCGGTAGCGGAATATATCGGACGGGAATCTTCCCTTTATACGTGGGCTGTTCCGCTCCTCCTCACCATTCCGCCCATTCTCCTGACAGCGTTTTTGATAACTTGGCCATTCTCGAAAACGGCTGGAAATATTCTCTTTGGAGCGGCCCAGCTATCATGTCTCATCCCGTTATACGCCATATGGAAATGGGGTCGGTTTCAATATGGGCGCGGCTGGCTTTGGAAGCCGCGCGAAGCCGTCTATATGAATGCCAGCGACGAGACGAAGGAGGCGCTGGAGAAATTCTTCTCCTATATCCAGCGGGAGGGCGGGCCAAAGGCATATTACCGGGATCGCAGAGGCAAAAAGCATTATCTGGATCGCCGCTACTCATTTGGGAAACTGCGCGTTCTGTTGCTCTCGGAGTTTGGAGCGTTCCGGTCGCTCTGTCTCTTGCCCGGTGGCAAGCGCATTTCGGAAGCGATCAGGATCGAGGCGGACCCCGGCGAGGTTATCAAGGAGCTCGACATTAAGCCGAAGCGGGCGGGAGGACCGGGCCGGAAGGTCAAATACGCCTATATCGAAGCCGTTTTCGATTTACGCGCCGATCCAAGGTTAGAGAGGTTGGACCTGAACGATGAGGCGGCGGCGATCCATTCCATCACCGATTGGCTCGATGAATGGTTCGACAGCGCGGCCAATGTGTCCGGCGAGATACCGAAACGCAGCCTGTTGGCTCCCTATGCCAGAAAAATTTTCGGCCATTTGCAGAATCGTCCTTCAATCGACGGACGCTGACAGCCGTTTTCCTTTTTTGCGAATCGGCGGGGCATTTTTGCCGCGCGCCGTCTGTTTTCCGGCCACCACGCCATTGGCGGATTTCTGCGGCCTTACCATTACTGGACGGCCCACAGGCAATCATGTGCAATTTGGCATGTCTCTCGCCGCGAATCGGCATCTACGGAGACACGCCCATGGAACCCATTGCCATTTCCATCAATGACACCGCCAAGGCGCTCGGCGTCGGGCGGTCGTCGGTTTACGCGCTGATAAAATCCGGCGGCCTCGACGCCATCAAGATCGGCAGGCGAACCCTATTGACCACTGAGTCCATCCGACGTTTGGCGCAGTCCCGCACCACCATCTGACCCGCAGGCGCTCCACGGCCCCAGCCTTTTGAATTGGCGGGCCGCTCTGCGCCGCCTGCGCCACCCCCGCATCGCACCCTTGCGATCGTGAGATTCACGAAAGGATGTCCCATGTCTATTTTTCACCCCGCCTTGGACTGGCTTGCCGATACCCTCTGGACCGACCGGAAGGTCACACTGCACGTCACCGCCGACTTTGACCGGGCGTGTTACGTGCTTCCGCTCATTGAAAAGCTGATCGCCGATGATGAGGACGGCGAGACCTATCGCACCGCACTGATCGACTGGCACCGGGCCGAGCGTCCGCCACTCGCACTCTATGATGGCGAAGCGAGCTTCTGTCGGATCGACGGTCCTCTTCAATGGGCTGGTGATCGCCGCTTCCCGCTCGGCGGTCTGATCCTCAGTTCCGGCGTGACCGCGCACCTCGGCCCGTTCGAGGCGAACGCGCTTCACGACCATATGAAAGCGGCAATCGAACGAGCCATCCGGTCATGGATTACAGATTATGGACTTCGGGATTGGCGGCGCGTCCCGATCGAGTTCGATCGCCAATATGCCGACCGTAAAGCAAAGGTAATGATCGCGGATTGGGCGGCGCGACGGGGCCGGTCGCGGCCGAACGTCGCGACCGATACGGAGGGCTCGGACCATGCCTGATCTGGTCGCCCTTATGGCAAGGTCGCAGGGCTGCGATGCTACGCATCGAGCCAGTAATTTGGATACACACCTCACGCACGGGTGCATCCAGCTTTTCCGCCACTTTTCGAGGGGGCGATCCGACAGCGGTTCTTCCTGTGCTCTTGGAAAGCGCGGATTTCTGCGGTTGGCTGAGACAGCGGATCGCTGTCGCATGGGAGGCGGCCGATGAAACTCGTTCGCCACACCGTCCGTCTGCCTGTGTCGCTCGACAAGGCGCTTCGTGCGCTCGCCGAGCGCCGAGGCACCAGCGTCTATGCGATGCTCCAGCGCAGCGTGAAAGCGGGCGTCGCGACGCTCGCCGACCCCGCCGCGCGCGATGCCATATCGGGGGAACTGGTCTCCGAACTGGCATCGGTCAGCAACCGCATTGTCGATGTTGAACATATGCTGGACCGGGCACTGTTCACCGCCTGCGCCGCCTATTGCTACGCCCGCAGCGCAGGGCTGGGCGAGCGCACCACCGATGAAATCGCTGTCGCCGAGATCAACGAGGCCTATGATCGTCAGCGGCGGCTCTCGCAGGGGAAGCGGCCATGACCGTATCCAACGATCGCCGCATCCATGCCGACGCCTTGCGCCGGCATCATCGGCTGAGCCAGTGGCAGCGGTTCAAGCGACAGGTGGGCGTCATGCTCGCATCGGTCGCCCTGGGCGCGATCGGCGCGCCCTACGCGATGCTCGACAAGGACGAGCAATGGGCAATTGGCGTCTATGCCCATGCGCGGGGAGCGGTATGGATCGCCTTCAGTTCCGATCCGGCAATCACGGTCACATATGAGGGAAGGCAATATCGCGTTCCGGCTCGCGCGGTGGTTGCTGATCGCTATTATCGCGGATCGGTATCACGCCTCTTGTCGCTATCGGTCAAAGGCGGTCTGCTCGGTTTCGTGGGCTGGCTGTCCGGGTTGTTCCTCCTGCGCGGTGTCAGGGCGCGCCGTCGCGAGCGCGCCTTGCGCGATCGCGTCATCGCCGGAACCCTCGTCACCACCGAGAAGCAGCTCGCGGCGCTGACCGCCGCCGAAGCCCGACCTCATGCACTCGCCATCGGCGCGGTGCCGATCCCGGCGCGGCTCGAGACGCGGCACATGGCGATGATCGGCACGACCGGCAGCGGCAAGACCACCGCTCTGCGTCAGATGCTCGATGGGATCGAGGCGCGCGGCGAAGCGGCGCTGGTTTATGATACCAGCGGCGAGTTCATCGCGCATTATTATGATCCCAAGCGCGGCGACATCATCTTGAACCCGTTTGATGGTCGCTGCGCTTTCTGGTCGCCCTTCGCCGAGATCGCGCACCCCGCCGACGCCGACCGCATCGCGCAGCAGCTTATCACCGAGACCGGCCAGCATGATCGCGATGTCTGGTTGGAAACCAGCCGCATCCTCGTCGCCAACATGATCCGGGAATTGTGGAAGGAGAAGAAATGCACGCTGCCGGACCTGCTCGAAGCGCTTCAGAAGTGGGACAAGGATAAGCTTAAGAACTGGCTGAAAGACACATCTTCGGCCCGGACATTCTCCGACGATGCCGACCGCGCCACCGGCAGTGTGCTTTTCATGCTCGCGAAGGCCGCCAACCTCATTCAGTTCCTGCGAATGCCGAAGGACGGTGAGAAAGCTTTCGCCTTCCGCGACTTCATCGCGGGCCTCGACCAGCGCAAGGGCGCGCGCCCGTGGATATTCGTGCCGCGCAAGGAGGATTATTTCGAAGCGTCGAAACCGCTGCTCGCCTGCTGGCTCGAATGCGCGGCGAGCGCCGTGCTGGGCCTGCCCCCATCGCCCGACCGGCGCATCTGGTTCGTGCTCGACGAGCTGGCCGACCTGCCACGCGTCGATAACCTCGCGCGCGTCCTCCCCGAAGGCCGCAAGTTCGGCGCGGCGGTCGTGCTGACCTTTCAGGCGCTCGGCCAGATGCGACACCGCTATGGACCGCAGATCGCGGAATCGATGCTGGGCTGCTGCAATACCAAGCTGTTCCTGCAAACCATCGACAGCGAGACTCGCGTCTGGGCCAGCCAGACGATCGGCGAATGCGAAGTCGAGATCCAGACCATGACCGACGCGCTCGCCGAGGGCGACGATGCGGCGCGCACGACCTTGGGCCGAATGCGGAAAATGCGGCCCGCCATTCTCGAAAGCGAACTCCGCCTGCCGAAATATGAGGGATATTTGTTGTTCCCCGATGGCTTGCCTGTCGCACGGATCAAGCTCACCGCCGATCATATCGCGCGGCGTGGCAAGGCCCGCCAGCCGGGGTTCGTCGCGGGCGATCCGAAAACCACGCTTTGGCAGCAGGCAGTGCAGACCGCGCCGTCGTCTCCGTCTCAGCCCCCATCGCCGCAGCCGTCGCCGCCGCCACACAAAGGCCGGGGGCCGGTCTGATGGTGGCGTCGGTATCGGCGCTGACCAGTTCGGCGCAGGCCAGCAGCTATTATGAGGCCGATGATTATTATGCCGAGGGCGGGCTGTCGCCATCCGAGTGGCAGGGCGCTGGCGCGGAGGCGCTGGGCCTGTCCGGCGAGGTCGATCGCGACCAGTTTCGCGATTTGCTCGACGGCAAGATCGGCGAGCAGCAGCTTGGCACCTATCGGGACGGGCAGTTGGAGCATCGCCCAGGCTGGGACGTGACCTTGAGCGCGCCCAAGTCGGTGTCGATCATGGCCGAGGTCGCGGGCGATCGGCGATTGATCGCCGCGCATGGCGAGGCGGTCAAAACCGCTATGGCGCACGTCGAGACCCATATGGCCGCAACGCGCATTCGTGACGGCGGCACTGTCACTCGCGCGGCGACCGGCAATCTGGTCGTGGCCAGTTTCCAGCATGGCACCAGCCGCGCCCAAGACCCTCAGCTTCACACTCACAATGTCATTATGAACGCGACGCGGGGCGACGACGGCGCATGGCGCAGCCTTGAACCACGCGCCATCTATCAGCTTCAAAAGCAGATCGGCGCGATTTACCGGCAGGAGCTGGCGCTGAAGGTTCGCGAACTCGGCTATGAGATCGAGGTGGGCAAGGACTCGCTGTTCGAGATCAAGGGCGTGTCCGGCGAGGTCATCGGGGCGTTCAGCACCCGCAGCGCCGAGATCGAGGCGGCGCTGGGTGAACGCGGCACAACCCGCGACGCCGCCAGCGCCGCCGAAAAGCAGATCGTCGCGCTCGATACTCGGCAGGCGAAGGTCGCGACCGATCATGCCGCCCTTGTTGCCGATTGGCGCGAGACGGCGAGCGCAGCCGGGTTCGGCCCGGACGCGCGGCTGGCGATGGTCAGGCAGGCCGAAGCCCATGCGGCCAGCCCCGCGCACCGCGCCGACATGGCCGAGCAGGCGACAATGGCGGATCGCGCTGTCGCCCATGCCGCCGACAAGCTCGGCGAACGGCAATCGGTCTTCTCTGCTGCTGCCTTGCAGGAGGAAGCCGGACGGATCGGGCTGGGCAAGGTCAGTTATGCCGAGATCGGAGCCGCAATCGACGTCGCCACGAAACAGGGGGAGTTGATCGACCGGACCTTTCTCGACCGGCGCGGCGCGGAGTTCGCCGGGTTCACCACCCGGCAAAATGTCGAAACCGAAGCCAAGATGCTACGCATCGAGGCTGAGGGGCGCGGTGCGCTGTCTCCGATTGCATCGCCGCTCGCCGCCGCCAAGGTCGTTGCCAGCGCAGCGACACAGGCCGAGCGCGCGGGCTTTGGCTGGAACGCCGATCAGCGCGCCGCGACCGAGCAACTGCTGACCAGCCGCAACCGCATCACAGCCGTTCAGGGTTATGCGGGCACCGCCAAGACCTCGACCGTCCTCGCGACCTTCGCGCGCGAGGCCGAGGCGCGGGGCGTGTCCGTCGTTGCGCTCGCTCCCACCGCATCAGCGGCGATGGTGCTGGGCGAGGCATTGGGTGCGCGTAGCGATACGGTAGCGCGCCATCTGTTGTCGCCCGAGCGCCCGCATCAGGGCCAGTCTGTCGCGTGGATCGTGGATGAAGCATCGCTTTTGTCGGCCCGCGACACCGCGCGGCTGTTCGACCTGGCCGACAAGCATGATGCGCGCATTATTCTCGTCGGCGACGTGAAGCAGCTTGGGTCGGTAGAGGCAGGCGCGGCGTTCGCGCAGTTGCAGGGCGCGGGCATGGAAACCGCGAAGCTCGGCGAGATTGTTCGGCAGACCAACGCAGCGACAAAGGAAGCGGTGCTGGCGTCGGTCGAGGGCGATGCCCGCAAGGCGCTGGCCGCGCTGGATCGCGGTGGCGGGCAAATCATCGAGAATGCCGATCGCGCCGATCGGTTCGCTGCCATCGCGGAGCGATATGCCGGACTGGACAAGGAGGCCCGCGCTCGCACCCTTGTTATCGAGCCGTCGCGCGAGGGGCGCGATGCGCTGACAGCCAACATTCGTGCTGCGCTCGCCAGATCGGGCGCGCTGACCGGCCCGGCCGTCGCGATGCAGAGTCTCGCCAAGAAGGGGCTGACCCGCGCCGAGGCACGCGACCCTTTGAGCTACGACAAGGGCGATGTGGTGCGGTTCACCCGCGACTATGCCGACAAGGGCGTGATACGCGGGAAAGCCTATCACGTCGAAAGCATCGACCCGGCGAAGGCCGCCGTTGCTCTGAGATCAGAGGATGGGCGCGAGGTGGATTGGCGGTTGCGGCAATGGGGTGCGGGCAAGGTTCAGGCGTTCGAGCCGCAGCCGATGGACCTGAAAACCGGCGACGCCATCCGGTTCACCCGCAACGACCGCGAGGCGGGCCGGGTGAACGGCGGACGCGGCGAGGTGGTCGCCGTGCACGAGCAGACCCGCACCGCCACCATCCAGACGCCGGACGGCAGGACGGAAACCCTCAATCTCGATGCCGCCCGCGACCGGCACATTGCCCATGCGTATGTCGATACTGCCTTCGCCGCCCAAGGCCGCACCGCCGATCATGTCATCATCCATGCCGACAGCGGCGCGACCAATCTTGTCGATCAGAAATCCTTTTACGTGGGCATATCCCGCGCCAAGGAATCCGCCACTATCTTCACCAATGATTGCGGCAAGTTGGTGTCCGCCATCAGCGAGCGCGCCGGACAGGTTCAAACCGCCATCGCGCAGGCCGCCATGCCGACGCCAGTTGCCGAAAAGGCGATGGGGGCCGGAATAGGGTAAAGCCGGGAAATATGTCACTACCCCACATGGTTTGGGATGACATTCGTAGTTCGTCCCTCTAGTTCTCCATTAGGGGGAGCGCAGTTTGGCATTCGCCACGCGCCGCGCGCCCGCCCAAATAAAACTGGACTATGGTTGAGTAATGAACGCCGTTGAGATTGAAGAAGCTGTTTCCGCTCTGGCGGAGCGCCCGTTCGATGCGGCGGAATTTCCGTTTCAGTTCCTTGAAGCCTTTGGGAGCAAGGCGACAACAATTAAGCGCCTGCGCGCCGTCAAAGGTTCGACCAACGCCTCTGATCTTCCCGGCGCGGTCTTGCAGCGCAACAATATCCATATCGCCGTTGCCGCGCCCGGCGAGGTTTCTGCCGCCTTCGCTGCGCTCAAAGTCAGTCCCGCGACCGCCAAGGCAAAGGCCAAGTTCATCCTCTCTACGGACGGCGACACCTTTGAAGCCGAGGACACTGATTCCGGCGAAACCGTCGCCTGCACCTTCGTCGAGTTCCCCGACCATTTCGGGTTTTTCTTGCCGCTTGCTGGCATCACCACCGTCCGGCAGGTGCGCGAAAGCAGTTTCGACATCCGCGCGACCAGCCGCCTCAACCGGCTGTATGTGGAGCTGCTGAAAGACAACCCCGAATGGGGCAGCGCCGAGCGCCGCCCCGACATGAATCATTTTATGGCCCGGCTGATCTTCTGCTTTTTTGCGGAGGATACGGACATCTTTCATCGCAGCTACCCCTTCACCGGCACCATCGAGAAGATGAGCGACCGGGATAGCTCCAACACCCATGAGGTGATCGGTGAACTGTTCCGCGCGATGAACACGCGCAAGGAGGATCACGAAGCCGCGAATATTCGCAACTGGGCGCGGCCTTTTCCCTATGTGAACGGTGGGCTGTTTTCCGGCAGCCTTGACGTGCCGCGATTCAGTCGCATCGCGCGATCCTATCTGCTGCACATCGGCAGCCTCGATTGGACCAAGATCAATCCGGACATCTTCGGGTCGATGATTCAGGCGGTCGCTGATGACGAGGAGCGCGGTGCGCTCGGGATGCACTACACCAGCGTTCCCAACATCCTGAAAGTCCTGAACCCGCTCTTTCTGGACGACCTGCGCGCGCATCTGGCCGAGGCTGACGACAATCCGCGCAAGCTGTTGAACCTGCGCAACCGCATGGCGAAAATCCGCGTGTTTGATCCCGCGTGCGGCAGCGGCAATTTTCTTGTTATCGCCTACAAGGAAATGCGGGCCATAGAGGCCGAGATCAACCGACGGCGCGGTGAAGAAGGCCGCGCGTCCGATATTCCGCTTACCAATTTTCGTGGGATCGAACTGCGCGACTTTCCTGCCGAAATCGCGCGCCTCGCACTTATCATAGCGGAGTTTCAGTGCGACGTGATGTATCGCGGCGAGCGGCTCGCCCTGGCCGAGTTCCTGCCGCTCAATGCACAAAATTGGATAACCTGCGGCAACGCTCTGCGGCTCGACTGGCTTTCCATCTGCCCGCCGACCGGGACCGGCGTGAAGCTGACAGGTGATGACTTGTTTTCCACGCCGCTCGATCAGGCGCAAATCGACTTCGAGAACGAAGGCGGCGAGACGTATATTTGTGGGAACCCGCCTTATTTGGGGAGTTCTTGGCAGTCGCCAGAGCAAAAACGGGAGATCGAGGATGTTTGCGCGGGACGTGTGAAAACGTGGAAGTCACTCGATTACGTGGCTGCGTGGCTGATAAAAGCGTCTGATTATCTCCAGAAGACGTTTGGAGCGTTCGGGCTCGTCGCTACCAAAACGGTCTGTGAGGGCGAGCAGGTTCCTGCATTGTGGCCGGTAATTTACAATAATGGACATGATATAATATTCGCTCATACGCGATTCGATTGGTCGAACCTCGCGAGCAATCAAGCGGGTGTCACTGTCGCCATTCTTGGCGTCGGTCCGGATAAGTCGCCGAAAAAGATATACGACCTGACGAGTGTCAAGATTGTTGAGAACATTACGCCATATCTCACACCGGGCGATCGAGTTATCGTTTCTAAAAGTCCAAGCGATCTCTTTCGGAAACCGAAAATGTTGCGCGGAAATATGCCTACGGATGGCGGGAACCTTATCCTGTCGCCAGAGGACGCGCGATCTTTCATATCGACTGGAATCATACCGGCCGAATTTGTCAGACCTTTCGTGGGGGCCGACGAATTGACATCCGGCAAGCGCCGATTCTGTCTTTGGATTGAGCGCGAAAAACTATCTCAAGCGATGGCCAATGATTTCCTGAGCGAACGCATCTCGCAAGTCGATAAATTCCGAAAATCAAGTTCTGCGCCAACGACGAGGAACACCAAAGTTCCGCCATATAGATTTATGCAAATTGAGGGAGTGTCCACATCGCATTCCATCGCTGTAGGGGCGATAACCACGGATAGAAGGGAATTTCTTCCTGCATCACTATTCGGACCAGATGAGATATTTTCCAATAAATGCTACGTGCTTTATGACGCTGAATTATGGACGCTTGCGCTTCTGGTCTCAACATTGCACAGAGTTTGGATTGGCACTGTTTCGGCCAGAATGCGAATGGGCTTTTCATATACGAACACCCTCGGTTGGAATACCTTTCCGTTGCCTATCACTGGCCTCACCGAAAAAAACAGGGATGACCTGACCCGCTGCGCGGAGGACATTCTGGTGGCGCGGGAGGCGCATTTCCCTGCGACCATCGCTGACCTCTACGATCCCGAGACAATGCCCGCTGATCTGCGCGAAGCGCACGAGCGCAACGACGAGGTATTGGAGCGCATCTATATCGGACGGCGATTCAGGAACGACACCGAACGGCTCGAAAAGCTGTTCGAGCTATATACCAAAATGACCGCGGGCACGGGAGCGGCGCGGAAGCGGAGGGCGGGGGCGAGCACGTGACAGACGAGACAAGACAGGTTCCTTCGGTATCGGTTTCCTATTCCCGTAACGGCAGCTCCACCAAGGCCAACGCCCTTGGCATGAGGCCAATGCAGGAACGCGCCTACGAAAAGCGCGGCGAGCAATATCTGCTCATCAAGTCGCCGCCCGCGTCCGGCAAGAGCCGCGCCCTCATGTTCATCGCACTCGACAAGCTGGCCAATCAGGGCATCAAACAGGCGCTCATCGTGGTGCCGGAAAAGACCATCGGATCATCCTTCGCGGATGAACCTCTGTCGAAGTCCGGCTTCTGGGCCGACTGGGAGGTGCAGCCGAAATGGAACCTGTGCAACGCGCCCGGTGCCGACAACGGCGGCAAGGTCAATTCCGTTGGCGCTTTTCTGGACAGCGATGACACGGTGCTGGTCTGCACTCACGCCACGTTCCGCTTCGCCGTGGACAAGTTCGGTGTGGAGGCGTTCGATGACCGCCTGATCGCCGTGGACGAGTTCCATCACGTTTCCGCCAACCCCGACAACAAGCTGGGCCTGCACTTGGGCCAGTTCATCGCCCGCGATAAAGTGCATATCGTCGCCATGACCGGCTCGTATTTCCGGGGTGATGCCGAGGCCGTCCTTGCCCCGCAGGACGAATCCAAATTCGATAGCGTCACCTATACCTACTATGAGCAACTCAACGGCTATCAGTATCTCAAACAGCTCGACATCGGCTATTTCTTCTATTCCGGCGCCTATGCCGACGACATCCTTGCCGTCCTCGATCCCGCCGAAAAAACCATCATCCACATCCCCAACGTCAATTCGCGCGAAAGCACGAAGGACAAGATCAGGGAGGTGGAGCATATCATCGAGGAGCTGGGCGACTGGCAGGGCACCGACCCGGCGACCGGCTTTCAATTGGTCAGGACCGCCGATGGGCGCACCTTGCGCATCGCCGACCTGGTGGACGACGATTCGGCCAAGCGCGACCGTGTTGCCGCCGCGCTCAAAGACCCGGCGCAGAAGAACAACCGCGATCATGTGGACATCATCATCGCCCTCGGCATGGCAAAGGAAGGTTTCGACTGGATTTGGTGCGAGCACGCGCTGACGGTCGGCTATCGTTCAAGTCTGACGGAGATTGTGCAGATTATCGGCCGCGCCACCCGCGACGCTCCCGGCAAGGCTCGCGCTCGCTTCACCAACC
>JADLBY010000014.1 GCA_020847445.1 Sphingomonadaceae bacterium
ACAACAGCCGCTATTTGAACTGGGTGCAGGAGGCGGTGCTCGAACATTGGCGCAACCTCGCCCCGCCCGAAGCGGTTGCGCAGCGCGCCTGGGTCGCGCTCAAGCATGAGATTACCTATCGCAAGCCCGCTTTCCTTGAGGATGTCGTTGTCGCCAATGTGGTGCTCGAAAGCATCCACGGTGCGCGCGCCTTTTATGAAACGGTGATCAAGCGCGGCGAGGAAGTACTCGCCGAGGTCAAATCCAGCTGGTGCTGCATCGACGCCGAAACACTGCGTCCGGCGCGGATCGGCGCGGATATCGCCGCCTATTTCTTTCCGAAAGGCGATTGAGGCGCTAGAGTGACGCCATGTCGCTTCCCGCCATCATCCTGATTGTCCTCGCCACCTTCGTCGCGATGGAATTTGTCGCCTGGGCGAGCCATAAATATATCATGCACGGCTGGGGCTGGGGGTGGCACCGCGACCATCATGAGCCGCATGACAAGCGCCTTGAAAAGAATGATTTGTACGGGCTGGTCGGCGCGGCGATGAGCATTTCGATGTTCGCCATCGGTAGCCCGATGTTGCTGGGGGCTTCTGCATGGGCGCCAGGGACATGGATCGGCCTTGGCATCCTCCTTTACGGCATCGTCTATACGCTGGTGCATGACGGGCTGATCCATCAGCGCTATTTCCGCTGGGTGCCCAAAAGCGGCTATGCCAAGCGGCTGGTGCAGGCACACAAGCTGCACCATGCGACCGTCGGCAAGGAAGGCGGGGTCAGCTTCGGCTTCGTCCTTGCCCGCGATCCGGCGGTGCTGAAGCAGGAGTTGAAGGCGCAGCGCGAGGCCGGAATCGCCGTGGTGCGCGAGGCTTTGGGCTAGCTCTTAACTCCAATTCGTCATCCCGAACTTGTTTCGGGATAACAAACTGCGGTGGCGTGTTGTCCCGAAACAAGTTCAGGATGACGAGTGAGAAACAACCTACGCTTCGGGCCTTCGCCAGAGCCAGGTTCCGCTTGCCAGACCGACCGCCGCGGGCAGCAGTGACCAGGGCAGGGCCAGCGTCAGGCCGCCAATCAGCGCGCTGGCCAGGAAGGCGACAGTCGCCGACCATTTCGCCTTGCGGCTGACCACACCCTTTTCGCGCCAGGCGACCAGATGATGGCCGTAACGCGGGTGGTTCATCAGCTTCGCCTCAAGCGCCGGGCTGCTGCGCGCAAAGCAGAAGGCGGCGAGGATCATGAAGGGCACGGTGGGCAGGATCGGCAGGAAAATTCCCACCGTTCCCAGCCCCACCGAAGCCCATCCGGCGGCAAGATAGAGCCGCCGGGCGATCACGCCTGATGGATAGCCTTGGTGACGTAATAGCTTTCGAGGCCTTCGGGGCCGCCTTCGCTGCCGAAACCCGATTCCTTGACGCCGCCAAAGGGCATGTCGGGCATCGAGATTGCAGCGGTATTGATGCCGACCATGCCCGCCTCGATCAGGTCGCCCGCCATATTCGCCTGACGGCCATTTTCGGTGTGGACGAAGGCGGCAAGGCCGAAGGGTAGGCGGTTGGCCTGTTCGATCGCGTCATCAAACTTTGCGAACGGCCGGATCAGCGCAACCGGGCCGAAAGGCTCGTTGGTCATGATGTCGGCCTCCAGCGGAACGTCCGACAGCACGGTCGGGCGGAAGAAAAAGCCGTCGCCATTGTCCGCGCTGCCCCCGGCGCCGACGCGCGCGCCCTTGGCAATCGCGTCCTCCACCAGCGCACCCACCGCCACCGGACGGCGCGCATTGGCAAGCGGCCCCATGATCGTGTCGGCTTCCAGTCCGTTGCCGACTTTCACCTTGCCGGTGCGTTCATTGAACCCGGCGACGAAGCGGTCATAAATCCCTTCCTGCACATAAAAGCGGGTCGGCGAGATACAAACCTGCCCGGCATTGCGGAATTTCTGCGTGACCACGATGTCGAGCGTCTTTTCGAGGTTGCAATCGTCGAACACCAGCACCGGCGCATGTCCGCCCAGTTCCATCGTCACCCGCTTCACGCCATCGGCAGCAAGCTTCATCAGATGCTTGCCCACGGGAATCGAGCCGGTGAAGCTCAGTTTGCGGATCACGGGTGAGCCCAGCAAATGGCGGCTGACCATATCGGGCACGCCATAGACGAGCTGCGCAACCCCGGCCGGAATGCCCGCATCGGCCAGACAGCGCATGATTTCGCTGGTCGATCCCGGCGTTTCCTCGGCGGGCTTGGCGATCACCGAACAGCCGGTGGCGAGCGCGGCTGCGACCTTTTTCGACATCAGCGACACCGGAAAGTTCCAGGGGGTGAGCGAGGCGACCGGACCGATCGGCTGCCGCAGCACCATCGCCCGCTGGCCTGCGGGGCGCAGCGCAATTCGGCCATAGCTGCGCTTGGCTTCCTCGGCGCAATATTCGAACACGGCGGCGCAGGAAAGCGTCTCGGTTTTTGCCTCGGCCAGCGGCTTGCCCTGCTCCATCGTCAGGAGCGTGGCGATATGTTCCGCCCGCTCGCGCATCAGCGCGGCTGCCCTGTGCAGCACCGCAGCGCGGGCGTTGACGTCGGTCGCGCGCCACAGGGCAAAGCCCCGGGCAGAGGCCGCCAGCGCCTCGTCAAGATCGGCGGCGCTTGCCAGCGGCAGTTCGGCCAGGATTTCCCCGGTCGCGGGGTTGATGACCTGATGCACGTCGCGGCCTTCGCCCGCGCGCCAGTTGCCATCGATGTAAAGGGCGAGATTCGCCTGATATTCGGTTGTCATGGATGTCCTGCGATAGATTAGGGCTATGCCCCCATCTAGGCGCTTCGATCCGGCTTGGAAAGGCCGGTGGCTTTAACCTGTGCTTTACCGCATGTGGTTAATCCTGCGGCTTAATGGGCAAACCACATTTGATAGCAAAGTTGCGTATTCAGGCGGCACGGGTCTGGCGCTGGTTCGCGCCGCCGGTTCCGCGTTCGATTCTTGCGCCGTTGCACGCCGCCCAGCTCGACAATGTCCGCACGCAAGTGCAGATGCTGCTCACCGTGGCGGCGCTCAACACCTGCATCGTGATGGCGGTGTGCTGGAACAATGGTCTGCCATTCTCGAACTATGCCTGGATGTCGGGGCTTATCCTCTATTGCTTTGCCCGCCTGACGGTTTGGCGCCGCCTTCTGCAAAAGGCCGTGCCGCTGGAAAAGGTGCCCGCGATTATCAGGGCCAATGTCGGGCTTTCGGTCGGAATGATGGGCTTTCTCGGTGTGACCGCATCGATCACCTATGTAGCGGGCACATTTGCCTATTCGACGCTGATTCCCGTGTCGCTGGCCTTTGGCGCGACGGCAATCGCCCATTGCCTCTATACATTGCGGCCCGCCGCCGTCGGCGTTTTGGTGATCGGCATCACGCCGGTGGCCGGGTCGATGATCGTGGCTGGTGATTTCAACACCAAGATGCTCGGCATTTCGATGCTCAGCGTCGAGTTTCTGATGATCCGCTTCGTTGCAGCACAATATGACCGGTTGATCGAAGGGCTGTTCCTCGAACAGCAGATCCGCGAACTGGCCGACACCGATCCGCTGACCAGCCTGCCCAATCGCCGTGCCATCATGGCCTCGATCGAGGCGGAACTCGAAAGCGGTGAAAACCGCAAGCCGCGGTTCGGCATCGCGCTGCTCGATCTTGACGGGTTCAAACAGGTCAACGACAGTCTGGGCCATCACGCCGGCGATCTCATGCTGCTCGGTGTGGGCGGACGGCTGGCCGACGCAGCGGTCGAAGGCGACAGTGTCGGGCGGCTCGGCGGTGATGAATTCATCCTGTTGTTCCGCAACGTCGAAAACAAGGTCGAACTGTCGTCAAGGGCCACTGCGATACTCGCCGCCTTGTGCCACCCGATCGATCTCGACGGCAACCGCATGCCGGTGGCCGCGAGTCTCGGCTACGCGCTCTATCCCGATGATGGGGAAACCATCCGCGAAGTGATGCACGCCGCCGATACGGCGCTCTATGCCGAAAAGCGCGCGGGCAAGACGCAGGCGAAAGCCGTAGCGTCAAGCCGGGAACAGGCCGCCTGAAGCGCAAAATCGGGCTTCCCAAACGCTTTGCCTGCTGCCAGCTTGGGTAGCGCGTGAATATGGGAGGAACGATCATGGCAGCGATGACAACCCTGACCGACGGGCTGCGCTTTCCGGAAGGCCCCGTCGTGATGCCGGATGGCAGCATAATCCTGACGGAGATTGAACCGGGCCGGATCACCCGTGTCCGGCCCGACGGCAGCAAGCAGACCGTGGCCCGAACCGGCGGCGGTCCGAACGGATTGGCACTTGGCCCGGATGGAAAGCTCTATTGCTGCAACAATGGCGGTTTCGAATATGTCGAGGCCAATGGCTATCTGGCCCCGCACGGCATCGCCAACGACTATTCGGGCGGGCGGATCGAACGGATCGACATCGAAACCGGCGCGGTCGAGATTCTCTACAAATCGGGCGATTTCGACTGCGTGCTGCGCGGCCCGAACGATATTGTTTTCGACGCGCATGGCGGCTTCTGGTTCACCGATCATGGCAAGGTCGATTATGCAAAGCGGTGTCACGACATTGTCGGAATCTTCTATGCAAAGGCCGATGGCAGCTATCTGGAAGAAGTCATCTTCCCGTCGAACAACCCCAATGGCGTCGGCCTCGCGCCCGATGGCAGCGCGCTTTATGCGGCGGAAACCTATACCTGCCGCCTGATGAAGTTCAACATCACCGCCCCCGGCAAGGTTGCCGCCGATGCAGGCCCCGGCGGCCCGGGCATCCCGCTCTATCGCCCCGCAGGCTATAAATTCTTCGACAGTCTGGCGATGGAGGCGAACGGAAATATCTGTGTCGCGACGATCGGCGAATGCGGGATCAGCGTGATTTCGCCCGAAGGCGAACTGGTCGAATTTGTCGCGACCGACGATATTTTCTCCACCAATATCGCCTTTGGCGGCGCGGATATGATGGACGCCTATATCACTTTGTCGGGCAGCGGGCGGCTGGTGAAGACGCGGTGGGCCCGGCCGGGCCTCAAGTTGCACTATTGAGGGGAGGCCGATGGCGCGTCTGCATAGCGAAGCCCATGTCGTTGACCGGATCGGCTGGCTGCGCGCGTCGATACTGGGCGCGAATGACGGCATCGTTTCGACCGCGAGCCTGATTGCCGGGGTGGCGGCGGCTGGCGCTGCGCAGCACAGCATTCTGGTCACCGGCATTGCCGGACTCGTGGCCGGTGCGATGTCTATGGCGGCGGGTGAATATGTTTCGGTCAGTTCGCAGGGTGACGCCGAAAAGGCCGACATAGCGCGCGAGAGGACGGAACTGGAGACACAGCCCGAATCCGAACGTGAGGAACTGATCGGCATCTATGAAAAACGCGGGCTCGATCGCGATCTGGCGGAAAAAGTCACCGACAAGCTGATGGCAGGCAACGCGCTGGAGGCGCATTTGCGCGACGAGCTGGGCCTGACCAGCGAAATGTCGGCGCGGCCGGTGCAGGCGGCGGTCGCTTCGGCGGCCAGCTTCGCGGCCGGTGCGGCGCTGCCGCTGGTGCTGGTGCCGATGTTCGGCGGTCCGTCGCTCGCCTGGGTCGTTTCGGGCGCTTCGCTGCTGTTTCTTGCCATTCTCGGTGTTATCGGCGCCAGGGCGGGCAGCGCGCCGGTTGGCATGGCGGTGCTCAGGGTTACCTTCTGGGGCGCTTTTGCGATGGCGGCGACAGCGGCGATCGGTTCGCTATTCGGTACCACGGTAGGATGAATGCCATGACCCATGCAGCCTGGGCGGTCGATATTGATCGCGACGATGTCAGCAAGACCGAAGTCGTTGCCGCCGATACTGCGGTCGGCCCCGGCGAGATATTGGTGCATGTCGATTGCTATGCGATGACGGCCAATAACGTCACTTATGCGGTGTTCGGCAAGCCCGCCGGATTGTTCGGAAACGAGCAGGGCTATTGGGATTTCTTTGCCGAACGCGACGCACCCGGGCGGCTTCCGGTCTGGGGCTTTGCGACCGTATTGGTGAGCGACATAGAGGGCGTCGCGCCGGGCGATTGCTATTATGGCTATTATCCGATGGCGAGCCATGCCGTGCTGATGCCGGGGCAGGTCGGCGGCGGCAGCTTTGTCGACGTGACCCCGCGCCGCACAACGCTTCCGCCGATTTACAACCAGTATCAGCGGGTCGAGGCAATCCCCGACTACAAGCCCGAACATCATGATTACTGGCCGCTCTTCCGCCCGCTTTTTCTCACTGGCTGGCTGATCGCCGACCAGTTCGAGGATGAAGGCGATTATGGCGCGCAACAGTTGCTGATCGCCAGCGCCTCGAGCAAGACCGCCATCGGTCTGGGCCATGCGATGAAGCAGCGCAGCGAACGCCCGCGCACCATCGGGCTGACCAGCAAGGCGAACGCAGCCGGGCTGGCGGATCTGGGCATCTACGATGCCGTGGTCAGCTATGACGACATAGCCATATTGGATGCATCGCTGCCCTCGGCGCTGGTCGATATGGCGGGCAGCGGCGATGTGACCAGTGCGGTGCATCGCCATTTCGGCGATGCTCTCAAATATTCGATGATCGTCGGCAAGTCGCACTGGGATGCCGCCGCAGATGCGGGGGAACTGCCGGGCCCCGTGCGCGAGGGCTTTTTCGCGCCCGGCCGCAGCCAGAAGCGCATCGCCGACTGGGGCGCTCGCGGTTTTGGTGAGCGTATCGCCGCCGCCTGGCTGGGTTTCATGGAGGTTGCGCCCGCGATTG
>JADLBY010000015.1 GCA_020847445.1 Sphingomonadaceae bacterium
TAGTACGAGAGGACCGGGTTGAACATACCTCTGGTGTACCTGTCGTGGCGCCAGCCGCGCAGCAGGGTAGCTATGTATGGACGGGATAACCGCTGAAAGCATCTAAGCGGGAAGCCTCCCTCAAGATTAGATTTCATCGAGTCGTGATAGACCATCACGTTGATAGGCTGGATGTGGAAGCGCAGTAATGCGTGAAGCTAACCAGTCCTAATTACTCTTTTCGCACTTTAGAGTCCCACCATCAACGACAGTTCTGGAACTGTCCGAGAGGTTGGATAATAAGTCTCAACCAGCACGGGCATCGATTATAACCCTTCATTTGCAACAGAGCGCTTGCTCCATTGCTTGGTGACCATAGCGTCAGTGACCCACCCGATCCCATCTCGAACTCGGCCGTGAAACCTGATTGCGCCGATGGTACTACCGCTTAAGCGTTGGAAGAGTAGGGCGTCGCCAGGCATTGCAGCAGGCGCTTTGATTGCACGAGGAAACCCATTCACAGTTTCAAAAAGGCGGCACCGGATACATTCGGTTGTCGCCTTTTTTCTTTTCTGGATCAGTTGTTTGCAATTGATCCATGGTTGACGCGGGATGGAGCAGCCCGCCGCCGTTTCGCCATTCGCGAAACGGGAAACAAAAATGGCTTCCGGGCGACAGCGATGTCGCTTCGTTGGTGGCGCGGGATGGAGCAGCCCGGTAGCTCGTCAGGCTCATAACCTGAAGGTCGTAGGTTCAAATCCTACTCCCGCAACCAACATTATAATAGCATTGGGATCGGCCGCCTGGTCGGTCCTTTTTTTATGCCGGGCAGGACGGCAAGGCCGCTTGGCGCAGCGTGCCGTCGCACCGGTTTCAGCGCCCGATCAACCGGTCTGCGCCGCGCCGATAGGAACTTGTGGTTCAGAACATCGCGCCCGGCACCCAGGGAACCCATTCATTTTCGCCCAGCCCCAGCGCCTCCGACGCCGTTTGGCGTCCGCTGGCGGTGGCGAGCAGATAGTCGAACAGCTGTTCGCCCATCTGCTGCAGCGAAACCCCGTTCAGAACGGCGCTGCAGTCGACGTCGATATCGTCTGCCATTGCCATGGCCAGCACGGCGTTGCTTGCCAGCTTGATGGTCGGCACCGGGCCCGATCCAAAGACCGAGCCCCGCCCGGTCGTGAAGAGAATGAGATTGGCCCCGCCGGCGATCTGCCCGGTAGCAGAGCAGGGATCATAGCCGGGGGTGTCCATGAAGGTCAGGCCCGGCCCGTCCACCGCGCCCGCATAATCGACCACCGCGTTCAGCGGCGATGTGCCTGCCTTGGCAACGGCGCCCAGCGACTTTTCAAGGATTGTCGTTATGCCGCCCGCCTTGTTGCCGGGCGACGGGTTGTTATCGAGGCTGGCGCCATCGCGTGCGGCATATTCTTCCCACCAGCCGAGGCGATCGATCAGCGATTGCGCCACTTGCGGACTGGCCGCCCGGCGCAACAGCAAATCTTCGGCGCCGAAGATCTCCGGCGTTTCGGAAAGGATCGCCCTTCCTCCGGCGCCGATCAGCAGGTCGGTCGCCGCCCCCAATGCCGGATTTGCGGTCAAGGCCGAATAGCCGTCCGACGCGCCGCATTGCAGGCCGATGGTCAGGTGCTGCGCAGAGACGGGCTGGCGTGTGCACAGGTTGGCGATCGGCAGCATCGCTTCGACAATCGCTGTCCCGGCGGCGATGGCCGCGATGGTTCCGCCTGCGTCCTGAATCGATAATTGCCGCAGGCGCGCGCCTTCGGCCAATCCGGCGGAATCGAGCAGCGGATCGATCTGGTTGACCTCGCAACCCAGGCCGACAATCAGCGTTGCCGCAAAATTCGGATGAGCGGCATAGCCCGATATTGTCCGGCGCAAATTGTCGATTCCACGCCCCGTCTTCGCCATCCCGCATCCGGACATATGGCTGAACGCGATCACGCCATCGACATTGGGATATGCGGCAAGCCGTTCAGGCGTAAAATGCGCGGCGATGCGTTTGGCGACCGTGGCAGAGCAGTTCACCGACGTGAGGATCGCGATATGGTTGCGCGTGCCGACCCGTCCGTCGGGCCGGACAAAGCCGTCAAACGATGCCTGTCGCGGCGCAGGCAGAACAATGTCGGTGCCGACCGCGTTTCGATCGACCCGGCCTGCAAAGGCAAGATTATCGACGTGCACATGCTCGCCCGCAGCTATCTCGCGGCTGGCAACACCGATTGCATGCCCCAGTTTGAACACCGGCGCGCCTTGGGCAATCGCCTGGATCGCAAATTTGTGCCCGGCGGGCACGGGGGCAAGGAGCGTGACACCATCGAGGATATCGCCCGCGTCGAGCGCCTCTAGGGCGATGGCGACATTGTCCCGGCTATGGGCGATGAGCCATCGTCGCTGCATGGTCCGCCTATTCGACTTCGACCCGCGCCAGCCTGGGCGACAGCAGGTGGATGGCGAAAACGGCGAGGAAATAGGTCACCGTGCAGGCGGCAAAGATCAGCGTGTAATTGCCACCGGTTGCGTCGAGCACAAGCCCGGTCGATTTGGCCATGATCATCCCGCCAATGCCACCGGCAAAACCGCCCAGACCAATGGCCGATCCAACCGCGCGCTTTGGAAACATGTCGGGCGGGATCGACAGCAGGTTTGACGAAAAGGACTGATGCCCGGCAAGCGCAATGCCGATCAGCACAACGGCAAGCCACATATTGCCGATGCCAGTGACGAAGAGCAACGGCAGCACGCAGCAACCGGATAGCAGCATTGTCGCCTTGCGTGCAAAATTGGGCGTGCGGCCGTTCTGGATGAGCTTTGACGACATCCAGCCGCCAGCGATACTGCCGACATCGGACAGCAGATACATGATGATCATCGGCAACAGCACGACTTTCAGATCGACCTGATAGGTGGAGCTGAAATATTTGGGCAGCCAGAACAGCATCAGGAACCAGACCGGATCGGTCAGGAATTTGGCCACGGCAAAGGCCCAGGCCTCGCGTTTGCGCACAAGCCGCGACCAACCGATCTGCGCGATCGTTTCAGGCGGATCATGCTCGATCCAGGCGAGTTCGGCGTCGCTGACCTTCCCGCTTTCGCGCGGATTGCTGTAATGCCAGAGCCACAGGCCGAGCAACAGGACGCCGAACAACCCGGAAACGATGAAGGTCTGGCGCCAGTCCAGCCCGAAATGGACCATCAGCAGCGCAATCGTCGGCGCGGTAAGGATGACGCCGATGGTGGTCGCGGAATTGACCCAACCGATCGCATAGGCGCGTTCCTTCTGCGGGAACCATTCGCTGCTGGCGCGCACCACCGAGGGGAAATGTCCGGCTTCGCCCACGCCCAGCACGACGCGCGCGGCCATGAACGAACCCACCGATGCGGCAAAGCCGTGTGCGACATGGCCTATGGTCCAGATGCTGATCGCGATGGCATAGCCGATTTTGGGGCCAAACCTGTCGATCAGCCAGCCCATGATCAGGAAACCCGTGGCATAGGCCGCCTGAAATGCAGTGACGATATTGCCATAATCGTCTTCGCTCCAGCCCATTTCCTTGCCCAGATCGGGGGCCAGCAGGCCGAGCATCGTGCGGTCGATATAGTTGACCGTGGTCGCAAGGAAGAGGAGCGCGATAATCGTCCAGCGATACCGCCCCGCACCGGGGGTTGCATGCGCCGCTGCAGAATGTGTCATGTCCTCTCCTCTCCCGTCGATCCGCTCAGGCCGTGGCAAATGCTATCTGGCAGCCTATTCCGGCAAAATCGCCGAAACGGGCTTCGAATTTCTGACCGGCGGAAATTTCGTGCACCCCGGTGACCGCCCCGGTTGACACCAGAAGGCCGGGCGCAATGGCGATCCCGCGCGAAAGCAGGTTCTCGACCAGATATTTGACCGAACCCAGCGGACCATCGGGAAAGGCGGACGCCCGGCCCGTTCCGACTTCTGCGCCGTCGATACTGGCGGTAACGACCCAGTCGTCCAGCCCCGCCCCACGCCAGTCGGGAATTTCCTGCCCCAGGATCAGTCCATTATTGTTGCCGAAATCGGAAATCGTGACCAACGGACCCTGCCTGTTGATTCCGGCGAAGGGTGAACTGGCCACTTCAATGCCGATGAAAACTGCGTCGACCAGATCGGCTGTCTCCGCAAGCGACAATCTGGTGGTTCCGGGTTTCGGCGCTGATCCCAGCCTGAAAACAAATTCGGCCTCTGCGGCACCGAAGCCGTTGCGGAATATTTCGCCGGTAGCGACCTCGTCAGCGGCCGCAGTCTTGATCCTTTTGGCAAATATCGGCCCCGGAAGGCGGTTCGTGCCCAGCCTTTCCAGCCAGGGCGAATTGATTCGGCCCACTTTCCAGCCTGCGACCGGCTCTCCGAACAGCGCAATGGCAGCATCCTGGATGGCCAGTGCGCCGCCCAGATCGGCAGGCTCGACCCCCGGATAATCCGCCAATGCAGCGGCATTGCGACGCGCGCTGACAAATGCCGCGGCAATGCTTCTGGCTTCGGCAATTTTCGGCAACACGCATCTTCCCCTTGGTATGTCGTTACGGCACAGCTATGGGAAACCGGTGTCATTTACAAGAATGCTTGGCTGACGAGCCCGATATTTATTGCTATGCATCGCAAAATTCAGGGATAAGTGCGAACCTTAATGAAGCCGACCATTAACGATATTGCACGCATTGCGGGCGTTTCGAAGAAGACAGTCAGCCGGGTGATCAACGATTCGCCGCTGTTGACCGAGGAGACGCGCGACAAGGTTAAGGCGGTTATTTCCGAGGTCGGATATGTGCCGAACCCGCAGGCACGGGCTCTGGCGCTGGGACGCAACTTCCTGATCGGCCTGGTCCATGACAATCCGAACGCGCAGATGATTCTCAACATGCAGCAGGGCATATTGGAAGGTCTGCGCGATACGGAATTTGCGATGGGGGTGCAGCCGGTCAACCGCAGCTCGCCGACTTTGGTTGAGGATATTCGCGGCTTCATCGTCCGCCACCGGCTCTACGGCATCGTCATCCTGCCGCCGATTTCGGAAAATGATGCCGTCGCCAGAATGTGCGTCGATGCGGGCTGCCGCTATGTCCGCATGGGTTCGGCCGTTCTCGATCAAAGCGAGCATATGGTCGCATCGAACGACCGTGACGCGGTTCGGGATGCCACGCAATTCCTTATAGAACAAGGGCATAGGGACATAGCGATTGTGACGGGGCCACATGGCTTCCGTTCCGCGGCCGAACGTCTGGCCGGTTTTGAGGATGCGCTCGCCGCCGCAAATATCGGGCTGCCGCGCAGTTTCCGGGCGCAGGGCGAATATACGTTCGATTCGGGGCTGGTCGCGACCGAAAAGCTGCTCGACCTGTCACCGCGTCCGACCGCAATCTTTGCCTCGAACGACGAGATGGCCGCTGCCGTCCTCTATGCCGCACGCCTGCGCGGCATCAGGGTGCCCGAGGATCTTTCGATCGTCGGATTTGACGATACACCGATTGCTTCGCGTGTCTGGCCGCCGTTGACAACGGTGCGCTGGCCGATTGTCGCAATGGGGCGCTCCGCCGCACATAAGCTGATTGCCGGTGCGGTCGACGGGATCGATCTGGGCAACGAGCCGTCCGAATTTCTTTCCACGCTCATCCGCAGGGGGTCCGTCGCGCCACCCAAGCAATGAGCTTGCATTTGCAAATGACACCGGTTACCTTGGGTGCGTACAGCATGGACGATCCATCTGGGCGTCAACCAATCCGGGACGAGGAATATTTATGAAAATCGCGCTGATCACCGAAAACAGCCAGGCCGCGAAAAATGGCATCATCCATGATGCGCTGACCGCCGTTGCCGAGCCGCTTGGCCATCAGGTTTTCAATTACGGGATGTACACGGCCGAGGATGAAGCCTCGCTGACCTATGTCATGAACGGCCTGCTGACCGGCATACTGCTCAATTCGGGCGCGGCCGATTTTGTCGTTACCGGTTGCGGCACGGGGATGGGGTCGATGCTCGCCTGCAACGCGATGCCGGGCGTGTTCTGCGGCCTGGTGATCGATCCGACCGATGCCTTCCTGTTCAGCCAGATCAACGATGGCAATGCGATCTCCATGCCCTATGCCAAGGGCTTTGGCTGGGCGGCCGAACTGAACCTGCAGGATTGCTACCGCAAGATTTTCGAGAATGAAGGCGGTGCTGGCTATCCCAAGGAGCGGGCGCATTTCATGGCCGCGAACCGCAGCATCCTGAAAGAGATGAAAGCCGCCTCGTGCAACGACATGCTGACCGTGCTCAAAAATGTCGATCAGGATCTTTTGAAGGCGGCGATCGCTGGCGAACGCTTCGCCGACTATTTCTACCCCAATGCCAAAGACGAACAGATCGCCGCCTATCTGCGGGCGCTGACTGCCTGAAATGGGCATTTCATTTGATCTGTCGGGCAAGGGTGCACTCGTCACCGGTGCCAATACCGGCATAGGCCAGGCAATCGCGGTCGCACTGGCTGAGGCGGGGGCCGATGTCGCGCTGGCGGGCCGTTCGGATCCGGTAGAGACGCTGAAACTGGTCGAGGCGACCGGGCGCAAGGCGGTCAACATCAGCGCCGACCTGTCGTCGACGCAGCCCGTCCAGCGCGTCGTCGACGAGGCGCTGGCGGGGCTTGGCCGGATCGACATATTGGTGAACAATGCCGGTATCATCCGCCGCAACGACCTGCTCGATTTCGGCGAGGAGGATTGGGATGCGGTGATGGACACCAACCTCAAGACGCTTTTCTTTCTCAGCCAGGCGGCGGCGCGCCATATGGTGTCGCGCGGCCCGGAAAATGGCAGTGCCGGTAAGATCATCAACATCGCGTCGCTGCTGACCTTCCAGGGAGGAATCCGCGTGCCCAGCTATGCTGCGGCCAAATCGGGCGTCGGCGGCGTGACCAAGGCGATGGCGAACGAACTGGCGGCCAGCGGCGTGCAGGTGAACGCGATCGCGCCGGGCTATATCGCCACCAACAACACTGCTGCCTTGCAGGCGGACGCAACGCGCAGCCGCCAGATATTGGAACGCATCCCGACCGGACGCTGGGGCAGTCCGCAGGATATTGCCGGGGCTGCGGTCTTCCTCGCCTCGCCGGCATCGGATTATGTCACCGGCCATGTGCTGGCCGTGGACGGCGGCTGGCTCGCGCGCTAGTTTGACGGCATGGCGGGCCCGATCCTGTTCTTTGGCGAATTGCTGATCCGGCTCACCGCGCCGGGCAACGAACTGCTGATGCAGTCGCCGACGCTCAACCTGCATGTCGGCGGTGCCGAGGCGAATGTCGCGATCGGGCTTGCGCGGCTGGGACATGCCACCCGGATGGTCAGCGTCGTTCCCGATAACGCGCTGGGCCGAGGCACGCTCTCCACCGTCCGTTCGCACGGGGTCGATTGCAGCGCGGTATCGCAAGCTCCGGGGCGGATGGGCCTGTATTTCCTTCAGGTCGGCGCAGGCTTGCGTTCGTCCGAAATTGTCTATGACCGCGCAGGATCGAGCTTTGCGCAGGCGGGTGCCGATGCCTTTGACTGGGACTCTCTGCTTGCAGGCGCACGATTGCTGCACCTGTCGGGGATCACACCGGCGCTGGGCCCGCAATCGGCGGAGCACGCGCTGGCGGCGGCGCGTGCGGCGCGGCGGCTGGGCGTGCCGCTTTCGTTCGACGGCAATTATCGCGCGTTGTTGTGGGACGCATGGAACAGCGATCCGCGGGCAATCCTTTCCGAGCTGATCGGAATGGCCGACATATTGTTCGGCAACCATCGCGACCTGTCGCTGGTTCTGGGCAGGCAGTTCAGCGGCGAGGGGGAGGATCGGCGGCGCGAGGCGGCTGAGGCCGGGTTCGCGGCCTTTCCCGACCTTAAACTGATCGCCTCGACCGCGCGCCACACGGTCAGCGCCGATCATCACCGCATCGCCGCGCGCGTCGACCTGCGCGATGGCGGCTATCAGACCTCCGAAACCGAAGTGACCGGGATCGTCGACCGCATCGGTGCGGGCGATGCCTTTGCGGCGGGCGTGCTGCACGCGCATCTGGGTGGTGGCGATGCAAAGACGATGGCAGAAAGCGGGCTCGCGCTGACGTGCCTCAAACACTCGCTTCCCGGCGATGCGAGCCTGTTCGGGCAGGGCGATATCGATGCCTTCATGGCGGGTGGGCTCGATGTCCGGCGTTGATGGCTGGAGCCGCCGCGCTGTGTTGACGGCCGGCATTGGCTTTGCCGGATTGTGCGCATATCGGTTGAGTGCAACCACGATCAGATTACCTGAAATATTCGCGCCGTCGGGACGGTATATTGGCAGCTTCGTGTACGATCCTGCCGATCAGGTAACGGTTCAGGCGCATCGCTATTCTGGATTACGTTATGGCAGGGCTGCACGGTTCCAGCCGCCAACGCTAGTACAATCAAAAAATTTGATGGATGAGCAGGCGCCGGGCTATGGTTCTGCTGCGCCACAACAAGGGTCAAAATACGATCCGACATCGGAAGACTGCCTTTTCCTAAATGTTTGGACGCCAGCCCATCTTTATGAAAGCAAAGGCCCGAAACTGCCCGTCATGGTCTATTTCCACGGCGGTGCCTATTCGACCGGCTCGGTTACCGATCCACTGAACGACGGTGCTGCCCTCGCCGCGCGCGGCGATGTGGTCGTGGTCACCGTCAACCACCGGCTCAATGCGCTGGGCTATCTCTATCTGCCGGACCGCTTCCCCGACAGCGGCAATAATGGCCAGCTCGATCTGATCTGCGCGCTGCAATGGGTGCAGCGCAACATATCTGCCTTTGGCGGTGACCCCGAAAATGTCACTGTCTTTGGCCAGTCGGGCGGGGGCGCGAAGATTGCGACGCTGATGGCAATGCCAGCCGCCAAGGGGCTGTTTCACAAGGCGATCACGATGAGCGGGCAGCAGGTAACGGCTTCCGGTCCGCTGAATGCAGCAAGGCGGGCGCAAGCGTTGCTCGATAGGCTCGGGTCCGGGGTCGATCCCGCAACCGCGCCGGTCGAACAGCTGGTGGCCGCACTGTCGGCAACCGATCCTATCCTTGGCGGCGGGGTCTATATGGGGCCGGTGCTCGACATGCGGAACCTGTACCGCCACCCTTTCTGGCCCGATGCCGCGCCGCAGTCGCTCGATATGCCGATGCTGCTGGGTAATACCGTGGCGGAAACCCGCGCCTTCTTCCCGCCCGACCATCCCAGACTGAAGGGACTGGACTTTGGCAATCTGCCGCAGCGCATCGCCCCGGAAATGCGCATCGACGCCCGGCCCGACTGGGTGGTGGGGGAATTCCGCGCGCGCTATCCCAGGGACAGCGCCGAACAACTGTTCCACCGCATCGTCACCGCCGCGCGCAGCTGGCGCGGGCAGGTGGAGGAGGCTGATGCACGGGCCCGCGCCGGGCGCGGCAACACTTTCGTTTACCAGCTCGACTTCGAACAGGCGAAACATACCGACGATATCGGCTTGTCTTTCGGGACCATTGCCAGCCCAACGCCAGCGCAGACGGCAATGAGCCAAACCGTAATGGACGCCTTCATCCGCTTTGCCAAAACCGGCAATCCCGGCTGGACTCCCTATGAGCTGAAAGCACGCAAGACGATGGTGTTCGATACCCAAAGTCGCGTCGTCGCCGATCCGCGCAAATGGGAACGCGAACTGTTCGCCCGCATCCCCTATGTGCAGCCGGGAACGTAATAAATAGGGACTGTCCCTATTTTTGATTATTCGGATAGCTGATGATGATCGTCAGCGGTTTCCTGCCCAGCTGTTTGATGCCGACCACCGCATCCTTGTACAGATAGGCCGCCATTCCGGGTTTCAAACGCTGCGTCACGCCGTCGCTGGTCACATCGCCTTCGCCCGAAAGCACATAATAGACCTCGTCATGCGCGATCGGGTGCAGGCCGATCGCGGCGCCCCGGTGCAGCACGCGCTTGCGGAATTCCATCGCGCGCGGAGGCGGCGCGGCGTCGCTGATCCGATAGGCGGTCGACAGGCCGATATTGCCGTGCGGCGGTGGCTCCTCGCGCCGCACATCCTCTTCGTGCACCACAACCATCGGCGGCGCAGCCATAGCCAGTAACAGCGACAGCATCATTGCCGCATGCTCCGGTCGCGCGGGGAGAGCGCCTCCTGCGGCCCGCTTGTCTGGCCCGGATATGTGCCCGATTTCGGCTCCATCGTGTCGAGGTTCCAATCGGCTTCGACAAAAGGTGCGGTCACAGCCTTGACCGCGCCGTAACTGCCGACCTCGCCTTCATCGTCGATAATCTCGCCGCGTCCTTCGGCGACGAAAAACAGCACGCGGATATCGTGCGCATCGCGGTCCCACGGCCGGGCCCCGGCCAGCGCCAGCACATGGGTTTCGACGTCGCGCGCCGGCAGCACCTGCAGCCCGGGCCACCAGCTGACCGGTTTCTTCGCGGCGATGATCCGCGCATGGGTTTCTCCATAGCGACCCAATTGCGGCAGCGGCACACCATGTTTGTCGACCGCGATATTGTCCTTGCCATAATAGAGCAGATCGCCATCGCCGCCGAGCATCAGGAAGGGCAGCCCCGCATCGGTCGATGGCCCGCCGCGCATCACATTGCCGACCGCCGACAGCTCACCCGTGACATAGGGGTGTCCGGCCCATTCGAGCGCCATCAGATTGTAATGCACCGCGCGCTTGCCCGGATCATAGATCAGGTTGTTGACCATCGCCGCCTGCACGCCACCTTTCAACAGCGGCGAACGCTCGACATTATGCGCCCAGATGTTGCGATAGAACAGGATGCCGGTCGTATTATCGTGCACCAGCGATCCCTTGCTGTGCTCGCCCTTGGGGTGGCTCGAATCGGCCAGGCCTTCGGCCGCCAGATTATAGCTGAAGGTGATGTTGCGGCTGGTGCCGCGCCGCCAGTCCTCCACGCTGTTGCCGGTGAAACGCGGGCCCGAGGCGGACATATTCTCGTCGATCCCCCACATGAAGGTGCAGTGATCGATGATCACATTGTGCGCGGCGACGGTGGAGATCGAATCGGCTTCCCAGCCGCTCATCCGCTTCTCGCCATCGGCACCGGTGCGGACGCGGATATGGCGGATGATGACGTCGTGCGTCTTGAGGTCGATACCGCCCTTGATCAGTGTGATTCCGGGCGAGGGCGCGGTCTGCCCGGCTATCGTCAGAAAGGGTTCGGTGATCTGCAGGCTGGTCTTGCCCAGATCAATCTGGCCTGCCACTTCGAACACCACGATGCGCGGCCCCTTTGCCTCGATAGCGGCTTTCAAACTGCCCGGCCCGTCGGCGTTCAGATTGGTCACACGGATGATCTGCCCGCCGCGCCCGCCGGGCGTTTCGCTGGCCCAGCCGACGGCTCCGGGAAAGGCAGGGGTGGCCACCGCCGGCGTGGCGGCCGCCAGGATCAGACAGGCAATTATCGTACGCAACGGGACAACCTCCAATTTCTTGCAGCATCTTGACATGAGCCGCGCTTTATCACAATGTTCTTATGACACCGGTTACCATAAAGCAATTCCGCCGGATTATCAGATCGCAGAAAATGCGGCAAATCCGGAGAAATCAAACAGAAACCGGGCAATATGGGACAGAGGAGGGCGCTTGATCTGCCTTTGTCCGAATCACTTAGACACCGGTGTCATAACCGGAATTTAGGGGAGTTTGTAATGAAAGTCTCGAAAAACGCTTCGTCCAGGCAGTTGATGGTGCACCTTCTGTCCGCGACTTCGATTGCCGTGCTGGCCGCCGGTTCGGCGCAGGCCCAGGAAGCGCCCGCCGAAGATGCCGTCGCCACCGAAGCCGCAGCCGAGGACGAAATCGTCGTCACCGGTTTCCGCCAGTCGCTGGAGGCGGCGCTGAACGTCAAGCGCGACTCGGTCGCAGCCGTCGATGCCATCGTTGCCGAAGACATTGCCAAATTCCCCGACCAGAACCTTGCCGAATCGCTGCAGCGTATTCCGGGCATCTCTATCTCGCGTGATGCAGGCGAAGGGCGCGCAATCACCGTGCGCGGCCTTTCGAGCCAGTTTACCCGCGTTCGTGTCAACGGCATGGAAACCATCGCCACCTCGACCGACGGCGCCGCTGCAAATCGCGACCGCGCTTTCGATTTCAACGTGTTCGCGTCAGAACTGTTCAGCAGCCTCGTCGTCCACAAAACCGCTTCGGCCTCGCTCGATGAAGGTTCGCTCGGGGCGGTCGTCGATCTCAACACCGGCAACCCGCTGGGCGGCAAGTCCGGGCTTCGGGGCGCCGTCTCGGTCATTGGCTCCTATAACGATCTGTCCAAGGATTTTGGTCCGCGGCTTGCGGGCCTGCTCAGCTGGCGCAACGACGCAGGCACCTTCGGCATTTCGGCCTCGGCTGCCTATTCGAAAACCAATGTGCTGGAACTGGGCAACAACACCGTCCGCTGGGCGCAAGCCCGTTTCGACGGTGTGGGCACGACCAACTGCTTCACCACCCAGAATTCGGGCGGCACCTATGTTGCGAGCGCGGCTTGCGACCAGGCGGCACTTGCATTCCACCCGCGCATCCCGCGTTATGGTGAGGTCGCCCATGATCGTGAACGTCTGGGCCTGACGGGATCGGTCCAGTTCGCGCCCACCGATTCGACCAAATTGTCGATCGACGCGCTCTATTCGAAATTCAGCGAGGATCGCGCGGAGTCCTGGGGCGAAGTGTTGCTGCGTTCGAATGAACGTTCGATCAATGTCGTCAACCCGGTCTATGATTCGAACAACAACATGATTTCGGCGACGCTCAACGACGCCTGGGTCCGCACCGAATCCTATCTGCGCAAAAGCTCGACCGAATTTTATCAGGTCGGCGGAACATGGGACCAGGATCTGGGTGACCGCTTCCGCTTCACCCTGACCGGCGGGGTTTCCAAATCGAACGCCGACATCCCCGTCGAAACCACGATCGTCTTCGACGATCGCGATGCGCAGGGCTATCAGTTCGACTATAGCGATATGGCCAATCCGCGGCTGACCTTTGGCACCAGCGTGACCACGCCCGGCAATTTCCAGCTGGCTGAAATCAGGGACCGGCCGTCCAACGTCACCAACCGTTTCAAGACCGTGCAACTGCGGACCGAATGGGATGTGGTCGACGATTTTACCGTCAAGCTCGGTGGCGTCTGGCGCCGGTTCGACTTTGATACCGTTGCCTTCACCCGCGACACTGCGGTGTGCGGCAATGGTGGTGTCGATCGCGTGCTGGGAACGCTGACATGCTCCGCCACGTCGGCCTTTGGCCCGACCGCCGTCTATGGCTTCCCTGTCACCGCAGCGCTGTCGCAGCTGTTCAATCTCGGCAAGGCAGGACAGCCGGACGGTAACACGAACAGCTGGCTGGTGCCGAATATCGACGCGTCGGCTGCCTTTACCAACCTGTACAACCGCGCCCTCGTCGTCGATGCGGGCAACAATCGCGGCGTGAGGGAAGAAACCAAGGGCGCCTATTTCCAGGTCGACGGCAAGGGCGAATTGCTTGGCCTCGAATATGCGGTCAACGCCGGTGTCCGCTATGTCAAAACCAGCCAGTCGTCCTACGGACTGGTCGGGGCGGTCAATGCAACGGTCAAGCGCAGCTATGAAGACTGGCTGCCGTCTGCCAATATCGCGCTGTATCCGGCCGAAAATGTGATCATCCGTGCGGCGGTCGCGGATGTGATGACACGCCCGACGCTGGGGTCGCTAACCCCGGGCGGTTCGGTCGACGGTTTCAACTTCCGCGTGACCAGCGGCAACCCCTTCCTGGAACCCTATCGGGCCACCAATTATGACCTGGCGCTCGAATGGTATTTCGCTCCGCAGGCGATCCTGTCGGTCGCGCTGTTCAAAAAGGATGTGCATAGCTTCACACGGTCGGCGTCAGTTACCGGCGCAACCTTCACGCAAACGGGGCTGCCGGTATCGGTGATCAATCCTTCGTCGCCCGCTGCGCTGAACCCGGCATTGCAGTCGCAGCCGATCTGGACATTGGCGACCACCGTGAACGGCACGGGCGCGACGCTGAAGGGTGTCGAACTGGCGGCGCAAGTGCCGTTCAAGACATTTGCCGATGGTTTCCTGGGCAATTTCGGTGTTCTGGCCAATGCGACCTTCATCGACTCCGGCGCTGATTTCACCCTGCAGGGCCCGGCCATCGTCTCGGGCGGTGCGCTTCAGAATGTCACCCTGAGCACGTCGCTCGCCAATGTCTCCAAGCGCGCCTATAATGGCACGCTCTATTATGACGACGGCGCGTTCAGTGCGCGTGTGATGGTCAGCTATCGCAGCCGCTATCACGAAGGCGCGAGCGGCACGGGCAATGTGCTGGAAGGTTATGGCGCAACCACGAACCTCGACGCATCGATGCGCTACAAGCTGACCGAATGGCTCGAACTTTCGGTCGAGGGCAACAATCTGCTCGACACCTATCGCTATCGCTTCACCGATATCGATGCGGACCGGAACTATGAAAACAACCATTTCGGCCGCACCATCCTGTTCGGTGCACGTATGAAGATCTAGTCGCCGGTCCGGGTCGCAACGGGATTGGGCGCGGGGCCGGTTTCCTTCCCAGGGGAAGCCGGCCCTGTTTTTTTCGGGATACATCATGATTGATCGTCGCAAAGGATTGAAACTGGCGGCTTTGGCAGCGTTCTGGCCCAGGGGATTACTGGCGCAGGGTTCGGCAGCCAGCTCCTCGCTCGATCCCTATTCCGGCATGCAATGGGGCAAGGGCTATGAAGGCCAGCGCAAGGCCGATCTGGGCGACGGGACTTTTCTGAATCCCATTTTCGCAGGCGACCATCCGGACCCCGCGCTGCTGTGCGACGGCGACGATCATTATCTGACCTTTTCCAGTTTCGACGCCTATCCAGGCATCACTATCTGGCACAGCCGCGACCTGGTGAACTGGCGACCGGTCACGGCGGCGTTGCGCCACCCGGTCGGTTCGGTCTGGGCACCCGATCTGGTCCGGCATGCTGGCCGCTATTACTGCTATATTCCGGCGCGGACGGCCGACCGACGCTCGATCTATGTCATCACAGCGGATCGCATCGAAGGGCCGTGGAGCCCCCCGGTCGACCTCAACCTACCCATCCATATCGATCCCGCCCATGTCGCCGACGAAAAGGGACGGCGCTGGCTTTTCCTGTCGGGCGGAGATCGCGTCCGCCTCAGCGATGACGGCATGGCAACCATCGGCGAGGTCGAGCATGTCTATGATCCCTGGCGCTATCCCGAAGAATGGGTGGTCGAAACTTTCGCTCCCGAAGGGCCCAAGATCGTCAAGCGCGACGGCTGGTGGTACATGACAACCGCTGTGGGGGGCACCGCAGGCCCGCCAACCGGCCATATGGTTATCATGGCACGCAGTCGTTCGCTGGCCGGTCCATGGGAGAACTGCCCCCGAAATCCGCTGATCCGTACGCAGTCCGCGCGCGAGAAATGGTGGTCAAGGGGCCATGCAACGCTGTTCGAAGGGCCGGGCGGGCAATGGTGGATGATGTACCATGGCTATGAAAACGGCTTCTGGACGCTTGGCCGCCAGACCCTGCTGGAGCCGGTGAAATGGGGGGCGGACGGCTGGCCGGTGCCACAGGGCGGGGACTTGTCAGCCCCGCTCGCGAAGCCGGTCGACGCGGGCAGCGCGCCGCATGGCATGCCGCTGTCGGACGATTTTTCCAGCGACCGGATGGGCACCTTGTGGGCATTCTATGATCCCGCCAGCGACGAAGCAAAGCGCGTATCGCGGGTAAATGGCACGCTGCACCTAATGGCAAAGGGGACAACCCCTTCCGACTGTTCGCCGCTGTGCTGCATTGCCGGGGACCAGGCCTATCGCGTGACCGTCGATATCGACGCTGATCCGGGTGCGGAAGGCGGCATCCTGCTCTATTACAACCGTCGGCTCTATGCCGGGCTGGGTATCGGCCAGGCGGGGCTGATGATGCACCGTTACGGCCTGCAACGCCCGCGCGGGGCCATTCCCGGGCAGCGGGATACAGGCGAAAAGGCGTTCGGCAAACTGGCGATCCGGCTGACCAACGACCGCAACATCCTGACGATCCATACAAGTGATGACGGTCGCAAGAGCTGGCGCAAGTTCGACGTGCAGATGGAAGTTTCCGGCTATCATCACAATGTCGCCTATGATTTCCTCTCGCTTCGCCCCGCCATCTATGCGGCAGGGGAAGGCGAGGTGCGTTTCCGCAATTTCACTTATGAGGCGCTGCCATGAGGATGGACAGGCGTGCACTGCTCTGGACAGGCGCGGCAACCGCCATCGCCGCCGCTGCCAATGCCCAGACACCCCCGCCCGCGACGGGCGGCCCATTGCCCGGCGGATTGCCGCAGCCGAGCGAAACGATCGACCTGTGGCCCGGCACCGCGCCCGGTGCGCCGCCGACATTGCCGACCGAGACGGTCAATGAACGCTCGACCGACCCTCAACTGACCGACAGGGCGGTCTTTGGCATCAGCCGCCCGCGCATGGCCGTATTCCGTCCGGCCAGACCCAATGGTGCAGCGGTGATGATCACGCCCGGCGGCGGCTATCGCTGGGTCGTGATCGACAAGGAAGGCTATGAGCTCGGCCGCTGGCTATCCGCGCGCGGCTATACGGTTTTCGTGCTCTTCTACCGCCTGCCCGGTGAAGGTTGGGCGGCCGGTCCCGATGTCGTGTTGCAGGACACGCAGCGCGCCATGCGCCTTATCCGTGATCGCGCCAGCGCATATGGCATCGATCCGGAACGGGTGGCAGCGATGGGCTTTTCGGCTGGAGGCCATGCCTGCGCCGACCTGGCCGCCCGTTTTGCGCAGACAGTCTATGCGCCCGTGGACAAGGCCGATGCGCTGTCGGCACGGCCGATTGTCGCCGCCCCGATCTATCCGGTGATTTCCATGTCGGCCCCTGCGGCCCATGCGGGCAGCCACGAAAAACTCATCGGTGCCAACGCCTCAGCTGCACTGGAAGAGGGGCACAGCCCGCACCGCCATATTCCCGCCAACGCGCCGCCGCACTTCATTCTGCATGCAGAGGATGATGATGTCGTGCCGGTCGACAACGCGTTGCTTCTGCGTGCGGCCCTGCGCGCGAAGGGCATAGCCGTCGAGACGCATCTCTTCACCCATGGCGGCCATGGCTTTGGCTTGCGCAAGGCCATCGGCAAGCCTGCCGAAGCATGGCCGGACCTGTTTCTTGCCTGGGCGAAAACACAAGGACTGTAAATGCCGCAGCCGCTGTCCCTCCATCCCGACCGCCTCTTTCCGGCCGATCTGGAGACCCGCAACATTGCGCGGCGGCTCTATAGCTGCGTCGCCGGATTGCCGATCATCAGTCCGCACGGCCATACCGATCCCGAATGGTGGGCCAGTGACGCGCCGTTCGGCAATGCGGCGGAATTGCTGCTGCATCCCGATCATTATGTTTTCCGTATGCTCTATTCGCAGGGGGTCTCGCTGGAGTCGCTGGGTATCGGCAACGCACAGGCCGATCCGCGCGAAAGCTGGCGGCTGTTCGCCGAGCGGTATCACCTGTTCCGGGGCACGCCATCGCGCATCTGGCTCGACTGGGTCTTTGCGCAAAGCTTTGGCATCGATGTGCTGTTGAGCGCCGAAACCTCGGATCAATATTACGACATCATCACCGAAAAACTGAAATCCGCCGAGTTCCGCCCCCGGGCGCTGTTCGAACGTTACAATATCGAAGTGATCGCGACGACCGAAAGCCCGCTCGATGATCTGCGCCATCACCGCGCGATCCGCGAAAGCGGCTGGGTCGGGCGGGTGATTACCGCCTATCGGCCGGATCCGGTTGTCGATCCGGAATTTGAAGGGTTTCACGACAATCTGAAGGTGCTGTCCGAACTGTCCGGAGAGGATTGCTTCGGCTGGTCGGGCTATCTTGCCGCGCATCGCCAGCGGCGGGCCTATTTTGCCGCGATGGGTGCAACCTCGACCGACCATGGTCACCCGACCGCGCGAACCGCCGAGCTGTCCCCGCTTGAGGCCGAAACATTGTTCCGGCGCGTCACTGCAGGTGCGGTTTCATCCCGCGACGCAGAGCTGTTCCGCGCGCAGATGCTCACCGAAATGGCGGCGATGAGCGCCGATGACGGTCTGGTGATGCAGATCCATCCCGGAGCCTGTCGCAACCATAACCGGCCGGTCTTTGAACATTTCGGGCGCGACAAGGGCGCGGACATTCCAACGCAAACCGAATATGTCGAGGCGCTGCGCCCGCTCCTGTCCAGATTCGGCAATCGCGCAGATATGCGCATCATCGTCTTCACGCTCGATGAAACCACCTATTCGCGCGAACTCGCGCCGCTGGCGGGCCATTATCCGGCGCTGAAACTGGGTCCGGCCTGGTGGTTTCATGACAGCCCGGAAGGCATGCGCCGTTTCCGCGAACAGGTGACCGAGACGGCAGGCTTTTACAACACGGTTGGCTTCAACGACGATACCCGCGCCTTCCTGTCCATTCCCGCGCGCCACGATGTCGCCCGGCGGATAGATTGCGGCTTTCTCGCGCGGCTGGTTGCGGAACATCGCATGGAGGAGTGGGAGGCCGCAGAACTGGCGATCGACCTCGGCTATAATCTGGCCAAGGCGGCCTATAAATTGTGAGGCTTTCGGCGGCGGCCTTGCACGCCCTTCCCGCACCGGTCGCCCGACCTGAATATGACCGCGACCGGCATGGTATCGGCATTGTCCATTTCGGCATCGGCGCGTTTCACCGCGCGCATATGGCGATCTATACCGACGATGCGCTTGCGGCGACCGGAGGCGACTGGCGCATCCTGGGCGTATCATTGCGGTCGTCATCGGTGCGGGACCAGATGCGGCCGCAGAACGGCTTGTACACGCTGGTCGAGCAGAGCGCCGCCGGGAGCAGGGCACGCATTGCCGGCTCGGTTGCGGACGTGCTGGTTGCGATGGAAGAACGGGAACGACTGGTGGCGACGCTGGCCGCCCCGACGACCCATATCGTCAGCTTCACCATCACCGAAAAGGGCTATTGCCGCGGACCCGACGGAGGACTCGATCCGCTGCAGGCGGACAGCAATTCTGTTTACGCCTATCTGGCGGAGGCCTTTGCCCGCCGCCGCGCCGCCGGGCTGAATGGTCTGACGCTGCTGAGTTGCGACAATCTGTCCGGCAACGGTGCCCAGTTGCACCGGCTGATGGCCGAATATCTTGACCGGCACGCGCCCGACGCATTGGCCTGGTTTCTGGCCGAATGCACCTGTCCTTCGACAATGATCGATCGCATCGTTCCGGCAACGACAGCGGCGGACAAGATTCAGGTCGAAAATTTGATCGGCCTGCGCGACGAGGCGGCGGTGATCAGCGAACCTTTCAGCCAATGGGTGATCGAAGACCGCTTCGCTGGCCCGCGTCCCTGCTGGGACAGGCATGGCGTGCAATTCGCCGCCGATATAGCCCCATTCGAGACCGCCAAGCTGCGGATGCTCAACGGCGCGCATTCCGCGCTCGCCTATCTCGGCCTGCAGCGGGGCCATGACTATGTGCATCAGGCGATTGCCGACGCCGAACTGTATCCGCTGATCGACCGGTTGATGCGCGAAGAAGCCGCGACCAGCCTGACCCCGTCGGCAGATCAGGATCTCGCCCGCTATGCTGACCGGCTTGTCGAAAGGTTCAGAAACCCCGCGTTGCAGCACCGGCTGATCCAGATCGCGATGGACGGCAGCCAGAAATTGCCGCAGCGCTGGCTGGAAACGCTGGCATTTCATGCGGACAATGGACGCCGATGCATCGCCATCGAGGCAGCGATTCATGCCTGGATCGACCATATCGGGAATGGCCGAAATCCGCTTGATGACCCGCTGGCAGAGCAGTTGCGCGAATTGGTCACCCCCGGCGATCCGCGCAAAAGCATGATGGCCTTGTTTGGCACACAGGGATTGCTGCCCGGCCGCTGGTCGGCCGGAATTGCCCAAATCGCCGGGAAAAGCGCCGCAATATCATCGTCTTGACAATCGGTTCGGTCGGCTATCGATCGGCGTTCTGACAACAACCGTCGCAATAGGCGTTTTTTGCGATTGCACGAAGCGTCTGCCCGCGATAGCGCAAAATACATGTCCGATTGCGATACCTGTGTTGTCCGCAACCGCGCCATTTGTTCGGCACTGGTTCCGGACGAATTGGCTGCGCTTAGCAAACTGGGCAGAAAACAGCATGTCACCCGTGGCCAGACGCTTGTCTGGGAGGGCGATGAATCGCTGGTCGTCGCCAATGTGATCCAGGGCGTATTGAAGCTTTCGGTGTCGACGCAGGACGGGCGGGAACAGATTGTCGGCGTCGTGTTTCCTTCGGACTTTATCGGACGGCCATTTGGCAAGGAAAGCCCCTATGGCGTCACCGCGCTGACCGACGCCGAAGTCTGCATTTTCACGCGGACGGCATTTGACGGATTCGCCAAGGAACATCCCGACTTGCAGCACAAGCTGCTGCAGCGGACGCTCGACGAGCTTGATCGCGCGCGGCAATGGATGATGCTGCTCGGCCGCAAGACCGCAAGCGAACGTATCGCAACCTTGCTGATAGAGATTTCCGACCGGCTGGGCGCGGTCGGCTGCAGCCCGATAGCGCCTTTTCTCGAACGCTTTGAATTGCCCATGGATCGCCAGCAGATGGGCGATCTGCTTGGCCTGACTATCGAGACCGTCAGCCGCCAGCTCACCAAGCTGAAAGAGGCGGAAATCATCGAATTGCCCGACAGGCGCAGCGTCGTCATCAAGGACCGCCGCAGGCTGGAGGACATAGCGACAGCCGCCTGACGGCAGTTGCAAAAAACGCAATCCTACTTGCTTGACCTAGGTCAATGCGAAATGGTGCTGTCATGGCGATGCGATTTCATGCCAATTCCCCTGTCCAAGGGGAAAAAGTAACGGGGAAATACCATGGAAAGATTGATGATGCGGGGCGGAGCGTGGTTGGCCACGGCTTTGGCTCTGCTCCTTGCCGCAGCGGCGAGTGCCGATTGGGCCTTTTCGGTCCATATGGGCATCGCCTGCCTTGCAGCGCTGATTGCCGCCTTTGCCAGTGCAAAGGGCTTTGATTTCATAACCCAGCGCTATCCGGCACTGTCGTCGCAGGCTGCAACCACCTATGACGACGATCTGGTACGCCTGGGCGTGATCGCGACGGTATTCTGGGGCCTGGCCGGTTTTCTGGCGGGGCTTTACATCGCGCTGCAGCTCGCCTTTCCCGCGCTCAATCTCAATCTCGAATATACGACTTTCGGACGTCTGCGGCCGCTGCACACTTCTGCAGTGGTTTTCGCGTTCGGAGGCAATGCGCTGATCTCCACGAGCTTTTACGTGGTCCAACGCACCTGCCGGGCGAGACTAGCCTTCCCCGGTCTCGCCCGGTTTGTCTTCTGGGGCTACCAGCTGTTCATCGTCCTGGCAGCGACGGGCTATCTGCTCGGCGTGACCGAGGCGCGCGAATATGCAGAGCCCGAATGGTATGTCGACCTGTGGCTGACAGTGGTCTGGGTATCCTATCTGGCGGTTTTCGTCGGAACGATCCTGCGCCGCAAGGAACCGCATATCTATGTCGCCAACTGGTTCTATCTCGCCTTCATCATCACCATCGCGATGCTGCATCTGGTCAACAATCTGTCGATGCCGGCCAGCCTGCTCGGTTCCAAGAGCTACAGCGCCTTTGCCGGGGTGCAGGATGCGCTGACGCAATGGTGGTACGGCCACAACGCGGTGGGCTTCTTCCTGACCGCAGGCTTCCTGGCGATGATGTATTATTTCGTGCCGAAACAGGCCGAACGCCCGGTGTACAGCTACAGGCTGTCGATCATCCACTTCTGGTCGCTGATCTTCCTCTACATCTGGGCCGGGCCGCACCACCTGCATTATACGGCGCTGCCCGATTGGGCGCAGACGCTGGGCATGGTGTTCTCGATCATGCTGTGGATGCCCAGCTGGGGCGGCATGATCAACGGCCTGATGACGCTCAACGGCGCATGGGACAAGATCCGCACCGATCCGATTACCCGCATGTTCGTGATGAGCCTCGCTTTCTACGGCATGTCGACCTTTGAAGGGCCGATGCTGTCGATCAAGGCGGTGAACAGCCTGTCGCATTATACCGACTGGACCATTGGTCACGTTCACTCCGGCGCGCTGGGATGGAACGGCATGGTGACCTTCGGCTGCCTCTATTATCTCGCCCCACGTCTGTGGAACCGCCAGCGTCTCTATTCGCTGCGCATGGTCAACTGGCACTTCTGGCTGGCGAGCGCGGGGATCGTTTTCTACGCCTCGGCCATGTGGGTCTCTGGCATCATGCAAGGCCTGATGTGGCGCGAATATGGGGCCGACGGTTATCTCGTCTACTCCTTCGTCGAAACGGTCGATGCGATGTTCCCGATGTACCTGATCCGTGCCTTTGGTGGCCTGCTCTACCTTGCTGGTGCCCTGGTGATGACGGTGAACATCTGGAAGACGATCGCCGGTTCTCCGCTGCGCGAAGAACTGCCGATGACCGAAACCCCCCATAATCCTGAAGCGGACCGCCCGGCGGTTGCCGTGCCTGCCGAATAAGGAGCAAAGACAATGGCATTCCGTATCATTGAACATGGCAAGCTGGAGCGCAACGTCGCCCTGCTTGGCCTCTTTGCCCTGGTGACCGTCGCGATTGGCGGTCTGGTGCAGATCACGCCGCTTTTCTGGATCGATTCGACCATCGAAAAGGTGGAGGGGATGCGTCCCTACACCCCGCTCGAACAGGCCGGTCGCAACATCTATGTGCGTGAAGGCTGCTATGTCTGCCACAGCCAGATGATCCGGCCGTTCCGCGACGAAGTCGAACGCTATGGCCAGTACAGCCTGGCGGCAGAAAGCGTCTATGACCATCCCTTCCAATGGGGGTCGAAGCGGACTGGGCCCGATCTGGCGCGCGTTGGTGGGCGTTATTCGGATGAATGGCACCGTGCGCATTTGAAAGATCCGCGCGCGGTTGTGCCCGAATCAATCATGCCGCCTTACGCCTTCCTCGCCGAACACGAGCTCAAGGTGGGTGACATGGGCAAACAATTGTCAGCACTCAGCGCGGTTGGCGTTCCTTACAGCAAGGAAGCGATTGCCGAGGCCAATGCCGATCTTATCGCACAGGCCGATCCCAATGCCGACAGCGCAGGGCTGAAGAAACGCTACGCCAAGGTTCAGGTCCGCGATTATGATGGTGATCCGTCACGCGTTACCGAAATGGACGCGCTGGTCGCTTACCTTCAAATGCTCGGCACCTTGGTCGACCATAAAAAGGCCGCTGCACAACAGGTGCCCAATGCGGAGGCGGCGAAATGAGCTACGAAACAGCACGCCAGTTTGCCGACAGTTGGGGGCTTTTGTTCACAGTCCTCCTATTTCTGGGGCTCGTCGGCTGGACATTTCGCAAGGGGGCAAGCCGCGACCATGACGCTGCGGCGAACATGATTTTCAGGGACGACGACAATGGCTAAAAAACCTGGTGACGACACCCAACGTATCGACCAGCCCACAGGCACGGCCTTTGTCGGCCATGAATGGGATGGCATCGAGGAACTAAATACGCCGCTGCCGCGCTGGTGGCTGTGGACCTTTTACATCACGATCATCTGGGCGCTGGCCTATGTCATCATGTACCCGGCATGGCCGCTGGTGAACAGCGCGACCGAGGGCATGCTCGGCTGGACCAGCAGGGGCCAGCTGGCCGCCGAAATGCAGGCGGCCGATGCCAAACGGGCGCCGCTCGTCAACGCGCTGGCCGCCATTCCTGTCGAACAGCTGCTCGCTGACCAAAAGCTCTATCAGGGTGCGGTTGCAGGCGGTTCTGCCGCGTTCAAGGTTCATTGCGTGCAGTGCCACGGATCGGGTGCGATGGGCTCCAAAGGCTATCCGAACCTGAACGACGATGATTGGCTATGGGGCGGCGATATCGCAGCCATCCACTATACGCTGACCAACGGCATCCGGAACCCGGACCATCCCGAGACGCGCCAGTCGGCCATGCCCGCCTTTGATGGCATTCTGACACCTGCAGAAATCTCTGCGGTTGTGGGCCATGTCCAGTCGCTGTCGGGCAAAGCGAAGCCCAATGCCAAGGGTGCGGAACTGTTCACCACCAACTGTGCGTCGTGCCATGGTGCCGATGGCAAGGGCTTGCGTGAATTTGGCGCGCCAAATCTTGCGGACAATATCTGGCTCTACGGCAGCGATCCGGCGACGCTGATGCAAACGATCAAGCAAAGCCGTCAGGGCGTGATGCCGCGCTGGAATGACAAGCTCGACGCGGCTACGATCAAGATGCTCGCCGCCTATGTCCATTCGCTGGGCGGCGGTGAAGCCACTCCGGCTGCGGCGGCTCCTGCTGCTTCACCCGCAACGATGGAGGTTAAGGCGGCCAATGGCCAACCTTGATGACCTGATTGGGGCAGACAACCCGCTCTACGAAAAGCGCAAGGGCGTCTACCCCAAGTCGGTCGATGGCTTCTTCCGGCGGTTCAAATGGGCGATCATGGCCATCACTTTGGCCATCTATTATGCCACGCCCTGGATAAGGTGGGACCGGGGGCCGCACGCCCCTGATCAGGCCGTGTTGGTCGATCTCGCCAACCGCCGTTTCTATATGTTCAACATCGAAATCTGGCCGCATGAATTTTATTATGTTGCCGGGTTGCTGGTGATGGCGGGAATCGGGCTGTTTCTGGTCACTAGCGCCGTCGGTCGTGCCTGGTGCGGCTATGCCTGCCCGCAAACCGTGTGGACCGACCTGTTCCAGCATGTTGATCGCTTCGTCGATGGTGATCGCAACGCGCAGATCCGCCTCGAAAAAGCGCCTTGGGGGCCGGAGAAGATCTTCAAGCGGCTTGGCAAATGGTCGATCTACCTGTTCGTCGCCTTCTGGACTGGCGGCGCGTGGATAATGTATTTTGCCGACGCGCCGACGCTGACAGTTGATTTCTGGACGGGTCAGGCAGCGCCCGTGGCCTATGCGACGGTCGGCGTGCTGACCGCGACGACCTTTATCTTTGGTGGCTTCATGCGCGAGCAGGTGTGCGTCTATATGTGCCCCTGGCCGCGCATCCAGACCGCGATGATGGACGAAAAATCGCTGATCGTTACCTATCGCGAATGGCGCGGCGAACCGCGCGGATCGGTGAAAAAGGCTGAGGCGCAGCCGGGTGCTTTCGGCGATTGTGTCGATTGTAACCAGTGTGTTGCCGTCTGCCCGACCGGCATCGACATCCGCGAAGGGCCGCAAATCGGCTGCATCACCTGCGCCTTGTGCATCGATGCCTGCGACAGCGTGATGGAACAGATTGGCCGTCCGCGCGGCCTGATAGATTATTTGACGCTCGATGATGTCGCGACCGAAAAAGCTGGCGGAACCGCGCATCCGACTTTGAAGACACTCTTCCGCACGCGGACGCTGGTCTATTTTGGTATCTGGTGTTCGATCGGCCTCGCGATGCTGTTCACATTGGGGCAGCGCACGCGTCTCGACCTGACTGTGCAGCACGATCGCAACCCTCTCTATGTCCAGCTTTCGGATGGTTCGATCCGCAACAATTACACCGTCAAGGTCCGCAATATGGAGACCCGCCAGCGCGAGGTTGAACTGGTGATCAAGGGGCTGCCGGGCGCCGTCGCATGGACCAGCACAGGTTCGCGCGAAACTGCAACCGATAGGGTGAAAGTCTCGGTCGCACCCGATACGGTGCAAAAGGTGCGGTTGTTTGTCGTCGCGTCGACCGAGGGTGCAACCCGGACCGATTTCGAAATTCAGGCCATTGCGCTGACCGGCAGTGAAAAAGGCGATAGCGACAGCGTGCGTTTTGAAGCGCCGGAGGCAGGACAATGAGCGAAGCTAGAACCAAGCCCTTTACCGGTTATCATATGGCCGCAATCCTGATCGGATTTTTCGGCATCGTGATCGCGGTCAACATCTACATGGCCAAGGTCGCGGTGGGCACCTTTGGCGGCACCGTGGTCGACAACAGCTATGTCGCCAGCCAGAATTATAATGAGTGGCTGGCCGAGGCCGACCGGCAGAGCAAGCTGGGCTGGTCGATCGCTGCGTCGCGTGTCGCTGGCGGCAGGGTTGCTTTGCAAGTCGCCGACAATGGCGTTGCAGGGCAGGGCTTTGTCATCAGTGCGCGCGCCATCCATCCGCTGGGCCGGGCGCCCGAACAGGCACTGCGCTTTGAACCGCAGGGTGATGGCAATTGGCTGTCGACCGAGGCGCTCCCTAGCGGCCGCTGGACACTCCATTTCGAAATGCGCCGCGATGCCGACCATTACCGCACGATAGCCGACGTAAAATGAATGCACCCGCACCCAAGGCGTCGATAACGGCCTTGCCGGAAACGCTGTTTGCGGTGCCAGGGATGCGCTGTGCGGGGTGTATTTCGAAGATCGAAACCGGGCTGACGCAAGTGCCGGGGATTGCTGCAGCGCGCGTCAACTTCACTGCCAAACGGGTGGCGATCAGCCATTTGCCCGAAACCACTGTTCCCGAAATCCAGCGTGCAATTGCAGCGCTCGGCTTTGAATCGCAGCCGCTCGGCGACGAACTGGCAGGCCTTTCAGATCAGAGCAGCCGTGAACTGCTGAAGGCGATGGCCGTCGCGGGCTTTGCGATGATGAACATCATGCTGCTGTCAGTTTCGGTCTGGTCAGGTGCGAGTGGTGGCACCAAAGATCTATTTCACTGGCTGTCGGCGCTGATTGCCTTGCCGACCGTTGCTTATTCGGGGCGGCCCTTCTTTCGTTCGGCTTGGGCTGCGCTCAAGAACCGGCGCACCAATATGGATGTGCCGATTTCGATCGGTGTTGCCCTGACCACCGCCCTGTCGCTCCACGAAACCTTTGTCAGCGGCCCGCATGCTTATTTCGATGGCGTAGTCATGCTGCTCTTTTTCCTGCTCACCGGTCGCTGGCTCGATAGCGTGATGCGTGATCGAGCGCGCGATGGCGTCTCGGCGCTGCTCAAACACAAGGCGGCAGGCGCACTGGTTCTGGCCGAAGATGGCACTTCGGAATGGGTCAATGCTGATGCACTCAAGCCCGGCATGGTGATGCTGATCGCTGCGGGCGAGCGTTTGGCGGCGGACGGCATTGTCACCAAGGGGCGTTCGCAATTCGACCTGTCGCTGCTCACCGGCGAATCGGTGCCAGTTCAAGTCGCGCCCGATGACATAGTGCATGCTGGAACGCTGAATGTGGATGCGCCGGTCGAGATACGGATTACTGCAGCTGGCGCTGCAACTGCGCTGGCCGACATTGCACGGCTGATGGAGGATGCGGGCCAATCGAAATCGCGCTACGTCCGCATCGCCGACCGTGCCGCGCGCTATTATGCACCTGCTGTGCACACCCTCGCTTTGCTCAGCTTTGCAGGCTGGATGCTGGCAGGGGCGGGCTGGCATCAATCGCTGCTGATTGCAGTTGCAGTGCTCATCATCACCTGCCCCTGCGCGTTGGGGTTAGCCGTGCCCGCCGCACAGATAGTGACGGCAGGCGCGCTGATGAAAAAGGGCATATTGGTCAAAGATGGCTCGGCGCTCGAACGGCTGGCAGAGGTGGATCGCGCATTGTTCGACAAAACCGGCACGCTGACTTTGGGCCGCCCCGAATTGGTGGATCGTGACGCGCTTCCGGCTTCGGTCAAACCGATCGCGCTCGCCTTGGCGCGGGCGAGTCGCCATCCGCTGTCGCAGGCCTTGCGCCGGGCGTTGGAGGCTGATGGCGTTGCTGCAGCCGACATATCAGATATCAGGGAAATTGCCGGTCAAGGGGTCGAGGCGTTCTACGGATCGGAGAGGGTCCGTCTCGAGCGCCCCGATGCGAGGAGCGCCGGTGCGTCGCTTGCTGTTCAGTTTCGGCAGGGTGATGCACCGGCGATAATCCTGACCTTTGAGGATGCGATGCGTCCCGATGCGCAATCAGCACTTCAGCAACTGCAAGCGCTTGGTATCGAAAGCGGCATCGTTTCGGGGGATCGGGCCGAAGCGGTTCAGCCTGTCGCCCGCGAACTGGGCCTGACCGCGCAAACCGGTATGCACCCGCAAGACAAGCTAGATACGATTTCGCGCCTCTCAGCGGCGGGTCAAAAGGTGCTGATGATCGGGGATGGCCTGAATGACGGGCCCGCACTTGCCGCTGGCCATGCGTCTTTGGCACCAGCTTCTGCCAGCGATGCCGGTCAGAACGCCGCCGATGCTGTCTTCATGGGCGACAGCCTTGCGCCAGTTGCCATTGCCGTCCGTGCCGCGCGCGCGACGCAGCGGATTGTGCGGCAGAATTTCTTGCTGGCGATCGGCTATAATGTCATTGCCGTTCCGATGGCGATCATGGGGATGGTCACGCCGTTGATTGCAGCACTGGCCATGTCGGGCTCTTCTGTCATCGTCGTTGCCAACGCCTTGCGGTTGAAGGGTGCGGCGAAATGACCGGCATCTTGATCCTTATCCCGATTGCGCTGGGGCTTGGCCTGCTCGGATTGGGGGCCTTTTTCTGGTCGCTGCGCAGCGGCCAGTTCGACGATCTCGATGGCGCTGCGCTGCGCATCCTGATCGAGGACGAGGGACCGACCGATGATTGAACGTCGCGTCAATCCATGGGTGGCCGCGATGGCCTCATTGGCACTTTCGATGCCTATCCCCGCAGCGGCGCAGGCGCGCTCGATCATGGTGTCGAACTGCATGGGTGGGATGGACCGTATCGATATCCCCGCTGACCCTTCACAGCCTAGCGATCATGGTTGCTGCAATAAAGGCTGCCACGCCGCCAATGACCGGCGCAAAAAGAACCAGGATGACAGCCAAAACGACTGCTGCTGAGTTGCCGGCAACTATCTTCAAATCAGAGGCTCCGCTGCACCAGCGCAGGCTGGTGCCTATCTCGCATCTCGATTTAGCCCGAAAGGCGCAATGGGCCCCAGCCTGCGCTGGGGCGGCGCAGTTTTGTTAGAGCGGCTTAATCAACCACAAAAAAGAGGCGGGCTCTTGCGAACCCGCCCCCATAGGGAGGAGCTGGTAATGCGGGGTTAGAGCTTGAAGCCCACACCCACGCCAAAGACGAGCGGATCGATATCCACGCCCACGCGCTGCACACCGGCAGCGGTCGTGTTAAGGCGGGCATTGGTGTCCATCTTGATATATTTGACGTCGAAATTGAGGAACATCTTCTCGTTCAGATCGATGTCGATCCCGGCCTGTGCGGCCCAGCCAAAGCTGCTGCTGAGGTGGACGTTGGTGGGGCCGACAGCAGCTTCCAAACCGCTTGATGCTTTTTCCTTGTAGAACAAGGTCCAGTTGACGCCCGCGCCGACATAGGGGCGCACCTTGGCTTCGGGTGCGAAGTGATATTGCAGCGTCACGGTCGGCGGCAACACCCAAGTCGAGGCGAGCTTGCCGATACCCCCAGTGGTTCCGGTGGTTCCCGAAACGCTGTGCTTGGACGTGGCAGCGATCAGTTCGATGCCGACATTGTTGCTCACCATATGGGTGATATCGACTTCAGGCGTGATCGCATTGTCGACCGAGACGGTTTCGGCCGCGAAGGCAGGAGTAATGCCAGTCGAATCTTCGTTCGGCGCAACCAATATGCCGCGAACGCGGATGAAGGTGTCGCCTGCTTCGGCCATGGCGGGGGTTGCCGCCATTCCAGCCATTAGGAGAGCGAGTGTGGAAATCGTTTTTATCTTGATGCTCATTATGTAACTCCCTGTGAGCGTTGGGTTATGGTTTTTTGCAGGTGTTCAGCCCGAACAAGGTGTAGGCCGGACACCAGCGGAAGAGCCCGGTGAAGAGCGGGACGAGCCCGACCCAACCCCAGACGGTTTTCGGCCCGACAAAGACGAGCGAAATCAGAATGATTCCTGCGATGATACGCAGGATGCGGTCAGCATTTCCGACATTGGTGTTCATTGGAAATTCCTTTAGAAGCGATCAGCGTGAGAGCATTAGCGGGACGCGTGATTGCATCGTCAGATAGCGGGTGACGCCGCCGAGCAGCGTTTCACGAAGACGCGAATGGCCATAGGCACCGATCAGGATGCAGCCTGCACCATGGTCGAGTGCGAACTGGTGCAGTACGTCATCGGTATCGCGCACGCCGGGCTTCAGATTATGCAACTCGGTCGGAATATTGTGGCGCGACAGATATTCGGAGGCCGCGGTTTGCGGGAATTCCTCTTCCTTGTTGCCGATCGATACCAGATGCACGGCAGAGGCCATTTTGAGTGTCGGCAGCGCATGGCGAATCGCGCGGGCGGCCTGTTCCGAGGCATTCCAGCCAACCACCACAGGTGCGGTCGGATCGACCCGGTCGCACCCGGCGGGAACGACCAGAACCGGGCATCCCGAATGAACGACGACGGCGTCGACGATCGGCAAGGGATGCGTCACATCACCTTTCTGCGGGCCCGCCTGACCGAGAACGACCAGATCGGCAAGTGATGATGCAGAAACAATAGTCTGCGCGACATCGCCATCGAATGCCTGCCAGTCCCAACGAACATCTTCGTTAGCAAGCCGCTCCTCGACCTGCTTTTGCAATTGGTCCTGCTTCTTGCGCAGCTCCTCGATCAAGACGCTGCTGGTGAACATGCCACCGGCTGGATCGAAGGTCGCATAGGCACCATAGGGTGTCACATGCATGCAAGTGAGATGCGCGTCATGCGCGCGGCAAATGTCGAGTGCGGCGGTCAGGCGGCCTTCAAAGCCGCTGTCGTCGTGGACATGGACTAATACGGACTTCAGCATTGCAACTTCCCCTGCAATTCCGATTGATGCCGGGATGATACGAGTCGTCGCACGGCCTGTCCTTGACCGATGACAAGGAAGTTATTGACTGAGATCAAAGCCAGATTTCGCGCTTCTGCTTAGGTATAGGCGATTATGTGGCCTTATTTTCCGGATCTTTTGGCGCGGCCTGTACCGCGATATACGAGCTACCCGCCGGCCACGCAGTTCACCGAAAAGGTTGGTGCTGACGCGCAGGCAAAGGCGCTCAATGCCGTGGTCAGCGGCACGCCGATCTCGCTCTATGCGCACATCCCCTATTGCCAGTCGATCTGCTGGTATTGCGGCTGCAACACCGGGGCTGCCGGTCGGACGCAGCGGTTGCACGCTTATCTGGAGGCGCTTGAGGCCGAGATGGCGATGGTCGCCAAAATGCTCGGCGGGCGAGGAAAGCTGCAGCGTATCGCCTTTGGCGGGGGCAGTCCCAATGCCATCGAACCGATAGCTTTTGTGCGACTGGTCGACCGGCTGGTGACAATGTATGCCGGAAACAACCCAGACATTTCGGTTGAAATCGATCCGCGCGCCTGCAGCCTCGAATGGGCGATGACATTGGCGGTCGCACAGGTCAGCCGGGTCAGTTTCGGGGTGCAGAGTTTTGAACCTGAAATTCAGGCGGCGATTGGCCGGATCCAGCCGGTGGAGATGATCGAAACCTGCATGGCGTCGCTGCGCGCGCGCGGGATCAAGGCGATCAATTTCGATTTGATGTATGGGCTGCCGCATCAGACCAATGAAAGCCTTTTGGGCACGCTAGACCATGTTGCGCGGATGCGGCCGTCGCGCATCGCTCTCTTCGGTTATGCGCACCTGCCGCACATATTCCCGAGGCAGAAACGCATCGATACCGCAGCTTTGCCGGGCATTGAAGCGCGTTTTGAACAGGCAGCGATCGGCTATGAACGGCTGGTGTCCGAAGGCTATGTGCCCATCGGCTTTGATCATTTCGCACTGCCCGATGACTCGCTTGCCATTGCCGCAGCCGAGGGCAAGGTGCGGCGCAATTTTCAGGGCTTCACCGAAGACCAGTCTGACGTGCTGATCGGATTTGGCGCCAGCGCGATCAGCCAGTTTCCGGATGCAATCATCCAGAATGAGAAGAACCCCGGCGCCTATCGCGAGATTGTCGGCGCGCACCAGCTCGCTGGAAAGCGTGGACTTATCCGCGATACCGAGGACCAGCTCCGCGCGCACCTGATCGAACAGCTGCTGTGCACTGGGCGGGCTGATGCCACTTGTCTGCTGAACGATCCCGCTGCGCTGGCATCGCTACGCCAGCTGGAGGAACGCAGACTGATCATTCGCGATGGCAATGATATCGTGATGACTGAAGCAGGACGGCCCTATGCGCGCGTGGTCGCGGCGTTGTTTGATACGACGCTGCCGGTAATGGGCACTGGTTCACTCGCCGCATGAAAAGTGCGTTTGGCCAATAAGATAGGCGATTTATCGAACTTGATTTGATCGCAGGTCTGATTCGTAGCACCTATCTGCAATGACTCATCAGCCCACAATTCCGAACCTTACCCGTCGTTCATTTGTTGGCGGAGCAGGCGCGGCAATCGCCATATTCGCCACTCCCTCCGTCTTCGCGGAAAGCGAAACCGGCTGGAAAAAGCTACCCACGGTGCCTTTCAGGGGCAAGCAGGACGATATCAGCTTCGTTGACGCCTTTCATGGCTGGTATGGCAATGGCGAGGGGAAGCTCTATCGCACCATCGATGGTGGCGATTCATGGGAGAAAGTCTGGGATCAGCCCGGAACTTTCATCCGCGCGCTGGGCTTTGTCGACCAGCAGGTTGGGTATCTGGGTAATGTCGGGACCAACTATTACCCCGGCGTAACCGATACGCATCCGCTCTATCGAACAGCCGATGGCGGACGGAGTTGGCAGGCGGTCTCGGCGGAAGGGATCGACAAGGTCGTCGGTATCTGTTCGATCGACATCCTGCCGGTCAAACGCATATTCCAAGGCGAATTGCGTACCAGCCATATCGTGACGACGGCAGGGCGGGTTGGCGGTCCTGCGACGATGCTGCGATCCGAAGATGACGGGGCTAGCTGGAAGGTCATCGACCTTTCCGAACATGCAGGGATGATCCTCGACGTCAAATTCCACGATCCCAAGACCGGCTTTGTCTGCGCCTCTGGTGTGTCCGCGACGGGAGAGGGTGACGCCGTGATGCTGATGACCCGCGATGGCGGCAAAAGCTGGAAACCTGTCTGGCGCTCGAAACGGAAACTGGAAAATGTTTGGAAGATGAGCTGGCCGAGCCGCAAGGTCGGTTATGCTACGGTACAAAGCTATGACGAAGCAGCAGGAAACAGGCGCGTGGTGATCAAGACTGTTGATGGAGGTAAGAGCTGGAAGGAAATCCTCCTCGTCGACGAGGCCGGCATTCGCGAATTCGGCGTCGGTTTTGTTGACACGATGCGCGGCTGGGTTGGCACCAGCAAGGGCGGTTTTGAAACCCGCGATGGTGGCAAATCATGGCAGCGGATCGAATTCGGTCGCGCGGTCAACAAAATCAGGGTCGTACCCGGGCCTTCAGGCGGAAAACGGCTTTTTGCCATAGGTGTCGATGTGCACCGGCTCAATCTGCCCTAGCTATTTTCCGCCCAGATCAGGAATTCGACATTGCCCTTGGGGCCAGTGATCGGGCTTTCGGTCAAGCCTTTCACGCGCCAGCCGCTGTCCTCAAGCCATGCTGTCACCTCGTCGCACACGCGTGTATGGATTGCCGCGTCGCGCACGACGCCCCCTTTGCCGACTTCACCCCGCCCCGCTTCAAATTGCGGTTTGATCAGTGCAACGATCTGCGCGCCGGGCTTGGCGAACGACATGGGACGTTCGAGAACCTTGGCAAGGCTGATGAAGCTGGCATCGCAGACGATCAGGTCGACCGGTTCCGGGATATGTTCTGCGGTTAAAATGCGCGCGCTGGTCTGTTCGTGCACGATGACGCGGGGGTCCTGCCTTAATTTCCACGCAAGCTGGTTGGTGCCGCTGTCGACGGCATAGACCTTGGCAGCGCCCTTGCTCAGCAGCACATCGGTGAACCCGCCAGTAGAGGAGCCGACGTCGATCGCCACCACGCCCGTCACATCGATTTCGAACTGCTCCAGCGCATGCGCCAGTTTGATGCCGCCGCGTGAAACCCATGGGTGATCCTGCCCTTTGACGCTGATTTCAGCGTCTTCAGCCACCTGCAGCCCTGGTTTGTCCGCCTTTTTGTTGCCCAGCATCACATGCCCGGCCATAACGAGCGCTTGCGCGCGCGTCCGGCTTTCGGCGAGGCCGCGTTCGACGAGCAGTTGGTCTATCCGGATTTTCGGTTTGGCCATGGTGATTTGGGGCCTAGCCCAAAGCCCGGCGATTGGCCATAAGGCTATCCATGCGGCTGAACCATTTGATCCTGTTGCCTTTGCTCGCGCTTGCGGCCTGTGTGCCTTCGAAACCCGAACCGGTGCCACAGCCCAAGCCCCAACCCGTTCCGCCGCCTGTTGTTGTGGCGCCGCAACCGGTGCGTCCGGCGGGTGACTGGATCGACTGGCCGATCGAGCCCGGCACATGGGTCTATCGCACCGATACGCGCGGTTCGCTGGCATTGTTCGGCCCAGCTGGCGCCAATGCGACTGTCACTTTGCGCTGCGACAAGGGGCGTGGTCGCGTCTTCCTTTCGGTATCTGGCACGTCGCAGAGCGGCGCTTTGACCGTTCGGACGAGTTCGACCATGAAAAGCTTTGCGGCATCGCAGGCGTCGACCGAGCCGCCCTATTTTGCTGCCGAACTGATGCCGCGCGATCCGATCCTCGATGCGATCGCCTATAGCCGCGGTCGCTTTGCCATTGAAATTACTGGCTTGCGCCCGATGGCGATCCCGAATTGGGCTGAAATTGGCCGCGTGATCGAGGATTGCCGCAGCTGAAATCGCGCATGAAAAAGGGGCCGGACGGGCCCCTGCGCAAGAGGCAAGATATTTGCCAGAAAAAAATCGAAAAACAAGTCTTGTTTCACAGATTCGGTTGATTCAAATTCGAGTCGCGGAGGGCAAGCAGATGCAAGACGCAAACAGTTTTCAACAATCGAAAGGAGGTGATCCGATGTCTCATGGTTCAGTTACGAGGTCGGACATTTCCGTTCGGGGGATCGGCTGCTGATTTCA